>JADLDG010000015.1 GCA_020846775.1 Nitrospirota bacterium | reverse complement strand
GCAGAAAAGATGCCTGCCTATAACTCAATACTTACCCCTCAAAAGAGACTTGGAGGTAAATTGGGACTTAAGAAAGGATCAGTATTGCCAACAGTTATTATCAAAGAGGAAGATAGAATGCCTTTAAGAAAGTGGCAAGAAGAAAACCAAGTTTCAATACACGTTTGGCATGTTTTTTATGACCGTGCTTTTGGCCTGGCATTTGATGAAGCGGAAAGATTAATTCAGGAAGGGTTTATAGAACCAACTATTCAGACCTTTCAGGCACCAGGTGGTGCTACAACAAAGAAGACGATCTACAAGTTTTATTATCATTATGCGTATCCTCTTGCTGTTTCAACTGAGCAGCCAGTATTAGTACCTGATTTCATTCAGGACAAAAATGGACATATTCTGCCTTATGTGAAATTCGAAGGAGGATCTCTTGAAATGACTCAAGATGCATTAAACCTCTTAAAGGAATTATGATGGGAAAAGTAAAGGCTCATCAAAATATACCGACTCAGTGGCAAGAGAGAGAAAAGCTTCGGGATAAAGGTCAGTTCTGGACACCTGGCTGGGTGGCAGATGCAATGGTTTCCTATGTTGCAGAAAGTACAGAATTGGTTTTTGACCCGGCTACCGGAAGAGGGGCATTTTTTGATGCGCTATTAAGACTTAACAAACCTCATATAAAATATTTTGGAACAGACACAGATGGGGAAGTTCTGCAAGATGATATTTACATGAATTCATCTTGCGATGTTGAATTACGTGATTTTATCAAAAATCCTCCTCATGGTAAATTTAAGGCTATAGTAGCTAACCCCCCATACATAAGGCATCATCGAATTGATCAGAATACAAAGTTGATTTTAAAAAAACTTTGTGCAAGGATTACAGGATTTTTAATTGATGGCAGAGCAGGGTATCACATATATTTTCTTATACAAGCATTAAATCTGCTTGAACCAAACGGGAGACTGGCTTTCATCATGCCTGCAGATACTTGCGAAGGAACGTTTGCAGCAAAATTATGGGACTGGATTACTGAAAAATATTGTCTTGAATGTGTAATCACTTTTAATGAAGAAGCCACACCTTTTCCAAATGTAGACACTAATGCAATAATTTTCCTTATCAAAAATTCAATGCCTCAAAAATCAATTTACTGGGTCAGGGCAAAAGAGGCATACTCATGCGACCTTTTACATTTTGTTACATCTAATTTTAAGGAAAATAAGTATGCATCTATTGACGTTTGTAAAAGACAACTAAAAGAATCTATAAACACCGGCCTTTCGAGACCGGAACAAAATCTCAATAGCTATAAATATCATTTGAACGACTTTGCCAATGTGATGCGTGGTATTGCAACAGGAGCAAATGATTATTTCTTTTTAACACGACAACGGGCAGTAGAGCTAAATATTCCTGATAATTATTTGAAAGTAGCCGTTGGAAGAACTAAAGATGCCTCAGATGATATACTTACAACAGAGAACATTAAACAAATTGAAGGAAACAACCGTCCGACTTTGCTCCTTTCGATCGCCGGACACGGGATATTGCATGAATCAATTGCCAAATATTTAAAGGTTGGTGAAGGATTAGGGTTACCAGCGCGTCCTCTTATTAAACAACGGAGGCCTTGGTATAAGATGGAAAAAAGAGAAATCCCACCACTTCTTTTTGCTTACCTCGGCAGACGAAATACAAGATTCATAAAGAATGAAGCCGGAGTTCTACCTCTGACTGGTTTTTTATGCGTTTATCCTCTTCACAAAGACGATACTTATATAAGCAATTTGTGGCAAGCGCTTAATCATCCGGACACATTAAAGAATCTGCAATTGGTAGGCAAAAGCTATGGTTCAGGGGCAATAAAAGTTGAACCCCGCAACCTCGGGAAATTACCCATACCTGATACAATAGTAAAACAATTCGAACTTGTCAGGGGATACAAAACACCAAACGAACAGCTTGGCTTATTCAATGAAAAGAAACCAAAATCTTACAAAAATAATCATAGCTAAGTATGATGAACTAAATTACTTGTAGCCACGTTCTTCTTGAATCCGCACATTGCACGCTGGACAAATCAATCTGGTGTTATCTTCCGTATATCCTTTCATGGCTTCGAATCTGTCGAGCACCGAGTTCTTCTCGGGGAGGACTTTCCCGCAAGTAGCACAGGTGTTTTGTTGAATTGCTCTTTTGATCTGTTTCAGGATTCGCCTGTTTGTTGGGCTGTCTCTTTCATCATAGTTGAGTGTTTTGTATAGCTTGCGGTTAAGCGCCCACATCAGGTCCGCATCTCCGTCGCTGAGTTCCTCAAGCCGACCACGCACTTCAGCAATTAACGGAAGAAACAGTCGCTTTCGCTCGTCTTCAGTTAGCATTCTATTAGGCATATTATTCCTTAAGTGAATGTTGTGGGTCGCTACCGGCGGGGGGACGGCTCAGCACTTGGGGCACGTCGCGGCTTTAGTGCTGACTTCGTTACCACATTCCTTGCATTTCTTAAGTGCCATTGTCTTCTCCTTCCGCTGGCGAACATTTAATATACATACGACAGCTTCATCCAGTTCTTTCTTTACCCTGATATCCTCATTCATTCAAAACATCAACAGCCATAAATTACGCTATATCAATATAAACGTCAAGCGGATAGCTTGGCCTATTTTAGGAAATGAAAAAGAAATACTCAAGGAAGCATCATCTCAGAACTCGTAGCGAAGGGTGGCAAACAGGTTGTCGTTTTTGTCAAGTTGTCCGAAGAATGTTCGTTAATCCTTACCGCCAAATCTATTGACCCTATGGATGTACAGGGTGAGTCTGTTATGTTGTACCTTGCCTCCGGTATAATAAAGTAGTCTTCATCATTCAGGCTGTAGAACGTAAACAGTCCCAGACGAAGGGTATTATATTTGAGCATCTGAGTTAGTTTTAGTGTAATCAGTTGATGAATCTTGCCTGTTGTAGGGAATCCGGGAGGGAGGGGATCTTCATAGTTGTTATAATCCTGCATATATTTCCCATAGTATTAAACACCGGCAGTAAAATCAGTCCAGCATGTTAAAACGTATAAAAACCGAGTCAGGAGCCTTTCTTTGGTCTTCCCGACTCTCGCAATGTTGCTTCTAATTTAAATTTACGTGTCATTTTATCAGCCATGTTTACACCTCTCTCCTTGTACCTAACATTGGGAATAACTGGCGCGCCTTAGCGTGTCCGGTTGATTGACTTGTTATGTGTTTGTAGTTCCTCAATTGAGATTGGCGGCCTTGTTTTGTGCAACATGCGATGACAATTTGCGCACACTGGCCTTAAGTCACTGATGGCGTTTACTAAGTATTCCTCTCCGACATCTGCAACTTGCTTTAAGTGATGCACCTCAATGTATTTTGAGCCGATAGCGCCATACGCTTCCTCAAAATTGAAACCACATACAGTGCAACGGTAGCCGTAGTGTTCTATGCAGGCTTGGCGAGCAGCGGGGCTTCTGTCATAGGTTTTATAAGTGACGCTTTGTGACTTGCCTTCCGCATATAGTTCTATTTCCTTTTTGGTGGAAGGCTGAAAGTTTAATTTCGCGTTTCCTTGTATTAGTGAAAAAAGCTCTTCAGCTATTTCGTTAGGAATGGATAGCCCGCTTGCTTGTGGCGTCCATGTTTGGCCTGGGTATTTGTCTTGTAGATAAGACAAGGAGACTATTGGTTCCTCAGACAATGCTTTAAACAGTAAATCTGTTCTGAGTGCAGATTTTCCTTCTTTTGCCTTTTGCAAATCCCAATGGGGTAGTGGATATGGTTTTGATGAAATATAGCCGCAGCCAATAATTCCTTTGGGCTCAATGCCAAGGCGCATCAGAAAAAATAGATCGCCGATTTCAATTCGCTTTGTATTGCCGCAACTCCAATACATATCGTATTCGTCGCCATTATTTACACGATATATTGCGTCCTGTTGATCGCTCCAGACCCATCGCTCAGGATTCCATGTATAGAGATACGCGCTCATTGTTCCTCACGCATAACACAAATCTCACATAGAGCCCGTCGTTTGACAAAAAGGCTCCTGATCTCGTTCCCATAACGTTAAAATCAGCCGCCAGCAAAGGAGGACGGCTGGATTTTCTGATTAGGTATTTCTTCTTTGTTCTAACTGTTTTTCAGTCCATCGAGACAAGCGACCTGTATTGTTTTCTGCTGCTACATATTGCCCAGTTGGGAGAATAACGCATTGGCACATTTCAGAAGTAAGCTCTAACGCCCTTCCATTCAAAGCAACTAAACCAGTAGCTAAGAGAGAATCGGTGAAATCCTGGATGTTAAGCCCTTTGGATTCGATATACGTAATTAGTTCTTGGTCGTCTATGTTCTCAACCTTGCCACTGCAGAGTCTGTTGACAACAAGAAACTGTGGTTGATCGAGGAAAACAGGAGACCAATCTTCAGGAATCACCTCCTCTTCGAGAACCTCTTTATCAATTGGTGTGTATTGATACTCCCACCCCATTTTCCCTTCTTTTTTGATGGCTCGGCCAGATAGGAATACGTGCATGCATTCCTGCTGAAGATCCTCGCCCCAAAGACCGCTTAATTGATATTCACGTTGCAGCTTTGTCCATATTAACTCCAGAACGAATATGATTGGATTTTCCTGGGAAGATACATAGAAATCCCAGTAATTGTTCTTCATTGGGGCACTGTATGGCTGTCCATTCACTTTGATTAAGGAAAACTTCTCAGAAATGATTAGCTGCGGAAAGCTTCCTACTCCGAAACCTTGCTGATTTAAGTTTTTTTCAATGAAGCCAATCATGGCCTCTCTAAAAGAGTGTTCGCTCTGAAAACCATGATGACCAAGTATTATTCTTATTGGTGATAGTTGCTCCATAACTAGAGTATGAAAGATCATCTCATCTGAAAAGGCGAGATTGCATAATTCTGAATATGGTGGAGCGATTTTTTTTTTGTCGTTTGAGCAAATGCCTTGTGAGCTGGTGAAATGTCTATATTGCCCTCAGCCACGCCGACTTGAATATAACGATAGTAACTGTCAAGTACACCTCTTAAATGAACAAATGCGTCAGATAAGTCATTTGAATAGAGGGTCTTTTTAACCTCAAGGACAGCAATAACGTCTTTTACATGCCACTTGAAACTATTGGTGTAAGGGATGGTTTCCCCATCTCCTTTAACCAGCATACAGTCGATTTCGCCAGTCATCTGACAGGTATTATCGAAGATAACGCCACTTACTATTTGCAGCCCTAATATTTCTGGAATTGCACGATCAAGAACATCTGCGGTTAGTCCCTCATACATTTTCCCAATCGTTGAGCCATGCTTTAAATTGTACTCATCAAGCTTCCTTTTCTCTTCATTAAGAAATCCATCTAAAAGTTGAGCAACGTTTCTAAGCATAAAGAGTCGTCGGTTTGTGATTTACCACGCCTAACTTTTAATATATGTACGACAGCTTCATACAGGTTTTTCTTTACCCTGATACTCTCATTCAAAACATCAACAGCTATAAATTACGCTATATCAATATAAACGTCAAGTGGACAGCTTGGCCTATTTAGAGAAAAGGAAGAGAAATACCCAAGGAAACATCATCTCAGAATTCGTAGCGAAGGGTAGCAAACATGTTGTCGTTTTTGTCAAGCTGGCCGAAGAATGTCTCGGATTTCTTACCACCAAATATGTTAATTCCTGTAGATATCCATAAAGAGTCAGTAATGTTGTATCTGGCCTCCGGTATAATAAAGTAGTCTTCATCATCCGGGCTGAAGAAGGAAAACAGGCTTAGTCTCAGCGTATTGTATTTAAGCATCTGTGTCAGCCTCACTGTGATGAGTTGATGATGCTGATCAGATTTGGGGAAGCCAGAAGGAAGGGAGCCCTCGTATCTGTTATAATCCTGCATATATTCTCCATAGTATTGCACGCCTGCGGTAAAATCAGTCCAGAGCTGTTTTGAATAACCGAGGATATATCTTGCAGATGAGTTGGATATTGTAGGGTCATCGCCATTCCTGTCATCGAGGGAGTCATAGTAGCCGCCTTCTATGCTTAACACACCATCTGCAAAAGCCCCCTGCATGCTGAATCCATAGACGGCAAGTTGAGGATAGAAGAGTTCTGCCTCTGTAAGAGATAGAGGTCTTATCCCTGGAATTTTAAAGAATCCGCGGTATAAATATATTGATGTATCAAATCGTCCGAGCTGTCTGTAAAGCCTCAATGCAATTTCAGAGTTTTCGATCTCTTCCCTTGGAGTTTTACTCCCGGTAATTGTCATTGGGCTGTAGAGAAAAAATCTCTTTTCGTCAGGAAGCTTGTAAGGCTCGAAGAAAGGTATAATTACCAGGTCAGCGGAAAGCATATCAGAATAAACAGACAGTTTTACGGCATCGGAGCCTACCTTGAGGTATTCAAGAGGTTGCCCTGAGAAGAGGGCTGAATAATTCTTGGGATATGTATCATTGATGAATAGCAGATCACCCGCACCCCATGTAATTATCTGCCTGCCGGCTCTCAGGTCATAGCTGTCAGCCCTGTAATCTATGTAACCCTCTCTGATGTCTATCCTGTCTTCATCTGAAACAGAGTCATGGACAAAGTCGGTCTTAAGCGTGAATGCAGCAGATTCGGAATTTCCGGTAATCTCCCCGCGAAATCGTTGCTCTCCGGAAAGAAAGTCTCCTCCTTCACCGCTGTCGGGAGTTTCCTTTCCTGTAATCCTGGCAGACATGTTGCCCTGCACAAAGCCGTGGAGGGTAATGTCCTGGGCGTGGGCATTGACTGTTATGGCAGCAAATATACTAACTATGTATAGATAGTGTATCGTTTTCACTCGAAAATAACCTTTCAAATCCCCCCTTACCCCCCTTTTCTAAAGGGGGGTAACTAATTTCCCCCTTTGAAAAAGGGGGAGTAAGGGGGATTATTTTCATGTCCCTCTTTAAGCCCGGGGCTCATGACAGTTCATCCTAAAATAGTACCTCACTCGGCTGCTCATTGCTCATTGATTTCAACGTATTGCTTATTTTATCCACTTCTCCGACGGTTTTCTCAAATATCTCTCCGAGAACACATCATCGGCAATGCCGACATTGAATGCTGTGTTTTCAAACACGACCTCTGTCTTATGCCCGTTTTTTACATTAGACATAGTCCTCCCCGTTACAGCAGGCAGGCCGCCTATGATCTCTATCTTATCCGCAGTAAAAACCTTGTACAGTGAACCCTGGACATCATAATACTCATCCTTAAGCGGCAGGTAGGTAGCCTTGTCAACCCATGAAAGTTTCTTTGTATATTCAGTCGGGTTCTTTGGAATGCTCTCTACTACATAGCAAGGTTTCCCCTGAATGGATTCTTCTCTTAAATATTTGTGTGTATCGTCTTCAACGTCGCGGCCTGATACATCTTCATATGTGAAATCCGAACCCACGAAACTTGACCTGCTGTCTTTTGCAGCGATGCGGTTAACAAGGTTGATAGCCGGAATGAAGATCCATCTGTCATCGTCCTTGCCAGGATATTTGTAGACCATAAAAGATGTCCCCCTGACATCGCCTGGATTATGAAAATACATGAAATATTTCTGCTCACCATTTGAGCCATTTTTACGCAGCATGGTAAGTTCCCGCAATCTCTGCTGCCCTGATTTGGATAACAGTTTCATCTTTACTCTTGCCTGCATGTCTTTCCCCTGAGAAAAAAAGGCTTCCTGAGACTTCCTTACGATGTCAGTGGCATCTTCTGCATGAAGTAATGTTGGACTGACAGCAACTGTAAGTAAAACAAATACTAATAATCTGAGATATGTCTTCATAACTTTCCTCACTTTCAAATAAATTACATAGCTACAGCACCCACCTGCCAGCCACCCTGATAATTGCTGGTAGAAAAAGAATCGTCATAACTGAACTTATTACCATCATTCCTGCTATAAAGAATCCGACGGTTATATACGGGGTCAGAGGTGCAAGTATCATTACAGAAAATGCTGAAGCAAAAAGGATGGCATTTCTGATAATCCCCTTGCCCGGCCTTGCAGCAGTCCATATGAGGGCCTTCTCCAGATCCCTGTCTTCTGCATATCTCTGCTGAAAGCGCCTTATGAAGTGGATTGCAAAATCCACTGCCATTCCGAGAGACATTGCTGACAACACTGAAATCGGCATATCAAAATCCTTGCCGATTATTCCGACAAACCCGTAAATAATTACTATAGTAAATAGCAGGGGGATGAAGCTGATCATCCCCCACTTTATAGACCTGAAATTAATCACTAATATGATAAATACCACGATCAATGCAAGGATGAACCCTTTTATCATATCAAACAAGACCTCATCGTTCCACACCATGTTGAAATAAGATATCCCGGCAGGTTTAAATTGCAGTCTGAGATCAGGATTAGACAACTTGAATTCCGCGACCTTATTCAGTACCTCCCGCATGGCAACGGCATCCCATGTCTTTAACTGAAGCAGTATGTTTGCCTTATCATAATCAGCAGTCACCACGTTTTCAAGGTCCCGGGGTTTCGCAGACATGCCGAATAGAAAGAGATACTGTGCGATCTCATCCGATGATTCCGGGACAGTGTCATATTCAGGGGAGTTGGCATGGAGCACCTTGTTAACCCGCTTTACAATATCAACGAGGGATGTGGTCTTTCCGACTACAGCAAGACTTCCCAGTTCTTTCTGCAATTGCTCAATT
>JADLDG010000014.1 GCA_020846775.1 Nitrospirota bacterium | reverse complement strand
TCAACCGCCGCAGTCCCGCTGGAAAACTCATCCCGCCCCTCGCACCAACGGGAACTTATCGCTCCGAATCCAGAACAGCCGTTGCATTGCCGCGCCGTGATCTGCTGTTCTTTAACGGATTAGGCGGTTTCACACCGGACGGGCGAGAGTACATTATTACGACAACGCACGGGCAGGTGACTCCGGCGCCATGGGTAAATGTACTGGCGAATCCGAACTTCGGGACCGTCATCTCTGAGAGCGGCCTTGCATATACATGGTCGGAGAATGCCCACGAATTACGGCTTACTCCATGGCACAACGACCCTGTGGGCGGTTCGAGTGGAGAGGCCTTCTACATACGCGATGAAGAGAGCGGCCACTTCTGGTCTCCGATGCCTCTTCCCAGACGCGGGGCAATGCATTACGTCACCCGCCACGGCTTCGGTTACAGTGTCTTCGAGCATACAGAGGATGGCATAAACACCGAGTTGTGGGTTTATGTGGCCATTGATGCCCCTGTCAAGTTTACGGTGCTGAAGGTACGAAACGAGTCTGGCAGATCGCGGCGGCTTTCCTTTACAGGATATACGGAATGGGTACTTGGTGACCTGAGGCCGAAGACGACTATGCATGTAGTTACCGAAGTTGATCCCAACAGCGAAGCGCTCTTTGCCCGGAACTCCTACAATACGGAGTTTGCCGGCCGGGTTGCCTTCTTCGATGTGGACGATGTTACACGGACATATAGCGGCGACAGGACTGAGTTCATCGGTCGAAACGGAACGCTCCGGAATCCTGCCGCGATGCACAGGCTGCGTCTCTCCGGCAAGACAGGGCCTGCCCTGGACCCATGCGCTGCTATCCAGGTTCCATTCGATCTGGCCGACGGGCAGGAGCGCGAGATAACCTTCAGGCTCGGAGCAGGGCGGGATGCCGATGATGCCGGTAACCTGGTTCGTCGTTTCCGGGGTAGTGCAGCGGCGCGCAATGCGCTTGAAGCGGTGTGGCAATACTGGAACCACACGCTTGGAGCAGTGCAGGTTGAGACACCCGACCAGTCCGTAAATATTCCGGCAAATGGCTGGCTCATGTACCAGACTATAGCGTGCCGTCTATGGGCCCGCAGCGGATTCTACCAGTCCGGGGGTGCATTCGGTTTCCGCGACCAGCTGCAGGACGTGATGGCTGTCATTCACGCAGACCCGGGTCTCGCGCGTGAACATATCCTACTCTGCGCGGCGCATCAGTTCAAGGAAGGTGATGCCCAGCATTGGTGGCATCCGCCGTCTGGCAGGGGCGTACGTACACGCTGTTCGGATGATTACCTCTGGCTGCCATTGGTTGTCTCCCGCTACGTCATGACCACCGGAGACACCGGGATATTGAATGAACAAGTCCCTTACATCGAGGGCCGCCCGGTAAACACTGACGAAGACTCGTATTACGATCTTCCCGTCAAGTCTGAACAAACAGCAGGTATATATGAACACTGTGTGCGGGCCATCATGAGAGGCCTCAGCTATGGCAAGCACGGCCTGCCGCTTATGGGAACCGGTGACTGGAACGACGGCATGAACAAAGTTGGCGAACATGGTAAGGGTGAAAGCGTGTGGCTGGGATTCTTCCTGCACGAAGTGCTCATGCGGTTTACGGATGTTGCACGCATGCATAGTGACCTGCCGTTTGTGGAGCAGTGCCAATCGGAGGCGGCCCGGCTTCTCTGGAATATCCGGCAGAATGGCTGGGATGGTGAGTGGTACCTCCGCGCTTATTTTGATAACGGAACACCACTTGGTTCATATAGTAATCCCGAATGCCAGATTGATTCCATTTCGCAAAGCTGGTCTGTTCTCTCCGGAGCCGGTGATGCGGAACGCTCGGCCCTGGCAATGGATGCGGTAGACAAGCGTCTCGTTCGACGGGACCATCGCCTGATCCAGCTCCTGGACCCGCCATTTGACAAATCACCATTGAACCCCGGCTATATCAAGGGATACGTCCCTGGCGTCAGGGAGAATGGCGGACAATACACCCATGCGGCTATATGGACGGCGATGGCATTTGCAGAATTGGGCGACAGCAGGCGTGCATGGGAGATGTTCTCAATCATCAATCCGCTGAACCACGGGAGATCTCCTGAGGAGATTGAAACCTACAAAGTAGAACCATACGTTATTGCCGCCGACGTTTATGCGGTCTCACCTCACAGTGGTCGCGGAGGATGGACGTGGTACACAGGATCAGCCGGCTGGATGTACCGGTTTACAATTGAATCACTCCTCGGGCTGAGGCTTGAGGTAGACAAACTGCGCTTCGAGCCATGCCTCCCTGCGGAGTGGGAGGAGTTCAAGGTGCACTACCGATATCGGGAAACCATCTATCATATCACCGTCCGGCAAACTCCAGCCGCAGATAATCAGATGATTGGTGAGCAGCGAGTTACAATAGACGGCGTTGAGCAGCACGACAAGGCTATTCCCCTTGTTGACGACCGTCAGGAACACTCGGTTGATGTGAGGATACATGCCATCCTCCACAGGCAAAATCACAAGCGATATTCGCTTTCTTGAATTGACAAGGCTCTGCAAGCCTGATAGCATTCAAATCATCCATAGGAACGTCCTGTCACAAGAATTTAGTTTCGCTTGCGGAGAGCCGGGGATTCTCATACTCATTTGTTGTAAATTACATCTCAGATAGCGATTTCATCTATATCCTTCTCCAGCAGTTCATGGCTGAACAGCGAGCACAACTGGTGGCAGTTGTAACATAACTTTATAGGAGGGTACACTCATGAAATGGCTTGAAAAGTACGCGGACTACGCTTACGCCTTGATGCGGATCGTGGCGGGTTTCATGTTCTCGTTCCACGGCTTCCAGAAAATCCTTGGGATACTTTCCGAGTTCCAGCCTTCAGTCGGGTCCCAGCTCTGGTTCGGCGGGCTCATCGAACTCCTGGGAGGAATAGCAATAATGCTGGGGTTCCAAACGCGCATAGTGGCGTTCATTTGCAGTGGAGAGATGGCCGTGGCCTATTTCCAGTACCACTGGAAGTTCCAGATAGGACCTGATTTCTTTCCGACGATCAACAAGGGCGAATTGGCCGCGCTCTACAGCTTTGTTTTCCTCTACATCGCCAGCCGGGGCGGGGTCAAATGGAAGCTGGACAAAAACTAAGGCGAAAACACAGCTTGAAGGAATTCGTCATCTCCGTGGAAACGGGGATCCGGTAATGAATTGAAAATTTAGATTCCCGCCTGCGCGGGAATGACGGAAATAGAACGCGGTGTCAATAAGGACAGCTTGTGTCCACTTTCTCCATCTTACCTCAACACTCATAAGCAGATGGGGATATCCTATTACTAAAGGGCAACCTCAAGAGGTTTTTTCCGCACCTTGCTAACATTCAGCACGGAAAATCCCAATATATTCCCATTCTTATCTACTTTTTCCATGACCTGATCATTTTCTGTCTCACTGAAATAACCTTCCTTCTGCTCAAAGATTACTTCAAGATAATCCCCTTCCTGGTCATACCATAGCTTCAAGATTTTTTTGTCCATATCACTTTTCCTTTTTTAGTGGTGTCCGTGCTGAGTAGTAGGCCAACATAGATTTGTATTTTCGCATATTCGACGTAACCCCGCAAGATCAAGGCAAAAGTTGGGTAAGAACATTTTTGTCAAACCTGATTGAAATTATTTACTGACCCCTCTATACTGATGGTTCCTGTATACTGCATGGCGCTGACAAGATAGTAATAACTATTTAGGCGGGATGTGTCCATTGCAATGCGATAATGCGAGTCGAGGGTATGAATAGGAATCATGACAGAATATCACTCAAGTTATTTTGCCCATGAATTAAGCCGAAGACACTCGCTAAACGATTCAGAGAAACTTGCCTCTGCACTGGCCGATGCCAGGGTTGACCTGAATCCACATCAACTTATGCCATTGCAGGTGCGCAGGAATCCCTTTCCAACAGGCTGAGAAAGCAATTAAAAGATGCCCTAGCAAAAAACGACCTTTATGAAGTAGATGAAATAGCGCAGGATTTCGATGAATTTGACTCTGAAGCTGAGGAGTGGGAAGAGGAGGCTGAGCCGGCTGTATTAAGCCCCTCTGATATTCAGACCATAGAAGATGAAATAAAAGAGCTGGAGCTTTTTCGTGATTTGGCCGTCAGCATTACCGAGAATGCAAAGGGACAGGCGCTTATCAGCGCACTGACGCACGGGTTCAGGAAGGCTAAAGAGCTGGGAGCTGCTGAAAAGGCGATAGGAGGTGAAAAGGAGACAGAATGAAATCGTGGTTCTTTGCAGTAGGCTTTGTGCAACCTATGTATTGTTTTATGTGCACTCCCTATAAATACATGTCTATTCCTGCCATTGTTTATACTTTTAACTACAAGCCATAGTAGTCAGCGCTTTGGCATCCTTTTAGTAATTAAATAGGCATAGGGGATAGATGGGAAAATAAATCTGTTCCATTTATTTCTAAAAAAGGTACAATAACCGCGTGGAAAAGCTTTGGGGTAAAGAGGTTGAAAAACAGTTCTTCAATGAGGCGAGTCGTTTTGCAGCGCCTGAACAGTTGTTTTATTTTCCGACTAAGGCACGCACTTGGCTTATTGGCCAAAAGGTTATGAAGGCACAAAAAACACGCTTCAAAGCAGAAATTCTCTAATCGGAAAGTTTACTGAAAAGTGGACGACAGAATTAATTCATGAAGCTGTTAAAGAGAAGGGATTGTTTGCCGTTCAAGGAGCTATCTGTAATGACATTGCTCTGTCAAATATGTCTCCTGCGGATGTAGTTATTTCAAGGAGCAAGAATATTAATCAAACCCCGGAGGATATACTTGCAATAATCGAAGTCAAGATGTCTATCGTCTGGAATTGGGAACTCCGGAAGGATAAAGAATTATCATGTATCGGAGATTATAAGACTCACCAAGGTAGTCCGGGACTTTTACGTTCTGATTCAATGCTAAAAGCTATCGGCAAAAGCATTAATATAAGAGTATCAAGCTTTAAGGCTGCCCAAATTCCCATAATTATCATGGGCAACACTCCCATTACAAACAGCTACTATTCCAAAGTTGACCATCTCAAAATAGCTGGAATTATACAAGGCTTCTGGTCTGTTAATCCAAAACCGTTAGACAATGACGGAGAGAACATTAAAAAGACCGAGAAACAAGGTTTCTATAGGTTTGACAGTTTTGATGAACTTAGAAAGTCTGTTGAAAATTTGCTGTCAGAAACAAGAAATTTCTTTTCAAGCATGAAAAGCGAAAAGGAATTAGGTAGGATTATTGAGATTGCCAACATGGAACAAACTTATGAGAGAAAAGCAGAAATATTTCTGAAATTGATAAAGGAGTAGATTCTATGGATAATACAAAATATAAGCGCAACGGAACTAAAACAAGCTCTTTTGGAACACCTGGAAGAATTAATCATGACTCTACAGTATTTTATGATAGCAAGCTCTATGAAGACATGAAAGTTCCCGAAAGAGTAACACTTATTGAAAATCCTATCCCATCAGAGAGTCTCGATAAAATATATTGTAAATCCAGCAAAGTAATGGACGAAATCCCTGATTATAGCGTTCATTTAATGGTTATCTCGCCGCCTTACAATGCAAAAAAGGAATATGACGAAGATTTATCTCTTAATGAATACAGGTCGTTATTAAAGACAGTATTCAAGGAAACTTACAAAAAATTAGTTACAGGTGGTAGAGCATGTATCAATGTTGCCAATCTTGGGAGAAAGCCATATATTCCTTTGCATAGTTACATAATTGAAGACATGCTTGAAATAGGTTTTCATATGCGAGGCGAACTCATATGGAACAAGGCATCAAGTGCAAGTCCGTCAACTGCATGGGGGAGTTGGCAGTCAGCTGATTACATCTCACAGACGTACAGCTTGCCGTTTGCATGATGGCTCTGTGCCTCCGTTTATTTGATTAGTAATATCTATCCATACCATCTTTAAATTGCATAGTATGTAAAAGAAATTCAGGTTAAAATATATTTTCAACCGGAGTATCCTGAATATTAAATATCGGCAACTACCAGCTCAAGGCCAATGCGGTGCAGACCTTTAATGCCCGCAACATGCAGAACGAGAAACATGACCAGATTGTGTTCAGAACGGTATAAGGAGGGTAGGATATGACTGAAAAATCACTTGCTGTATTTGAAGGAAAACAAATCCGCCGTCATTACGACGAGGAGACTGAGACGTGGTATTTCTCGGTAGTGGATATTGTTCAGATTCTCATCCAGCAGCCCGATTACCAGACAGCCCGTAAATACTGGAATAAACTGAAAGAGCGACTGAAAAAAGAAGGAAGTGAGTCGGTGACAAATTGTCACCGACTGAAACTGGAAGCTGCTGACGGCAAACAATACCTTACGGATGTGGCAAATCCTGAAACTCTTTTGCGCCTCATCCAGTCTGTTCCCAGCCCCAAGGCAGAACCGATAAAACTCTGGCTTGCAAAGGTTGGCTATGAGCGGATGCAGGACATGTCAGACCCGGCAAGGTCTCTTGACCGCGCCCGTGAATACTGGCAGAAACTTGGCAGAAGCGAAAAGTGGATTCAGCAGAGGATGATGGGGCAGGAGACACGCAATAAACTGACAGACTACTGGAAAGACCATGAAATCAAGAAGGAAGAAGAATATGCCATCCTGACCAATATCATCCATCAGGAATGGGCGGATATATCCGTTAAAGATCACAAAGACTTAAAGGGCCTTAAGACACAGAATCTCAGAGACCACATGAGCGAGGCCGAGCGGATCTTTACAGCCCTTGCCGAACTTTCAACCCGGCAGATAGCAGAAACCATGGCCGCCACTGGAATGGATGAAAACAAGGTTGCAGGTAAGAAAGGCGGGGGAATTGCCAAAAAGGCAAGGCGGGAACTGGAGGCAAAGACAGGGAGAAAGGTGATTACCGGAGAAAATTTTCTCCCACCGGGCACTGCAAAGCCACAACTCGAGCATAAGAAGAGGGGCGGTAAATGAAACTCAAGTTTGGCAGTGGCCTTGACTATCAACTTGAGGATATCAGCAGCGCTACTGATCTGTTTGAAAGACTGCCTTTATGTGCAATAGCTGTGACAAGATATGCCTTAAGATATTTGAGGATATTATTGGGATGCCCGTTTTGAATGACTCAACAGGGCTTCATCAAAAGTGAAGAGGGACATATTTGGCTTCTTCACCGTGTGGAATATATTACTTATTATTAAGGTAATACCTGATAGTTAATATATCAAGTCTTCCTGTAAGTGTCTTTTTAAACCAATGTGATATGGCAGATTACAAGCTCAAAGACCACATGAGGAAGCTCTGCTGATTATTACTGCCCTTGTCTGCCAGCTATGCAATAAAAAGAGTGACCGGTTGTTTGAGGTATTGCCCGGTTATTTGGGAATATACGCGTTAAGCCCGACCGTCAACGGTTTCCCGTCCACCACGCAGGTTGTCTTCATGTTGCCTCTTGTGCTGGCAACTACAAGGGTTTTTCCTGATGCGCTTGGTGTAGGTGTCTCAAGGTCACAGGTGATAATGAGTTTGTTTCCTTCGATTCTTGTTTCAATTGCCATGAGTGTCTCCTCAGCGTTTGGCGCCCCGTTATTATACCTCGTTATATCATGCCAGTGAAATGCTGTTCAAGAAACATAGTTTTGTTCATTCACAAGAATAAAGCATCTCAGGCAAGCAGGATTTGCAGTATATATGTTTTTGTAAACAATAACAACCCTGTTAAATAGTCGCTGTCCCTATTTATTTATTGACAGCAAAATCAATATGTTGCTACTATAACTGATGATGCGCAAGGGCTAAAGTAATTAAATCGTTTTGTCTGAACTGTTTGTTTTTTTCGGGATTCTCCATTCAGTTACTGTACAATAGATACAATAAATTACAATGAAAAAATATTATTAACCTATTCAATTAGGGGTGAGATTGTCGTGGATATTGGTCAAACAGAATCAGAACAGAAAAAGTTGATCAGGAATGATCAGATAAGAAAAGAGGCAGCTCGCCGGCGTACTTTTGCGATTATATCGCATCCTGATGCCGGTAAGACGACCCTGACCGAGAAACTTTTGCTGTATGGCGGAGCTATACAGCTTGCCGGATCAGTGACGGCAAAAAAGAAGCAGAGGGAATCTGCGTCCGATTGGATGGAACTTGAAAAGAAGCGCGGGATATCTATCTCATCAACGGTGCTTCAGTTTGATTACGAAAACTTCCGGTTGAACCTGCTTGATACCCCGGGTCATAAAGATTTTTCAGAAGATACATATCGCGTGCTAATGGCCGTAGATGCCGTAATCATGGTCATTGATGCAGGAAAGGGTATTGAAAGTCAAACACGTAAGCTCTTTGAGATATGCAGGAAACGCAGTATCCCTATTTTCACATTCATGAATAAACTCGACAGGCCATCCTGGTCGCCTTTGGAACTTATTGATCAACTGGAAAAGGTGCTTGATTTGCACGCGTATCCGGTCAACTGGCCCCTTGGAAACGGTCCGGATTTTAAAGGTGTTTACGACCGTTTGAAAAAGGCGGTCTTTCTTTATGAGCGTGTCCCGGGAGGGGCATATAAGGCCCCTGTATCTGTACGCGACCTTTCCGATCCGACGGTAAAAAATATCCTGCTTGATCAGACCTATAATGAGGTCGTTGAAGAGCTGGAGATGCTGGACATCGCCCATGGCGGGTTTGACCCTGATGCAGTGCTCGACGGGAAGACAACGCCTGTCTTTTTCGGAAGCGCCGCAAATAATTTCGGTGTTGAACTTCTTCTAAAGGGATTCCTCGAATACTCAACAGAGCCGGTTCCCAGAAAATCAAAGACCGGTTTGATCCCCTTGGATCATCCGGCCTTTTCAGCGTTTGTTTTCAAGGTCCAGACGAACATGAATCCCCTGCACCGGGATCGTGTGGTATTTGCACGGGTATGTTCCGGGATATTTAATCGTGACATGCTGGTATATCACCCAAGGTCGGAGAAGGAAATACGTTTATCCGACCCGTACAATCTTTTTGGCCGCGACAGGGAGGCTATAACCGAGGCCTATCCAGGCGATATAATAGGTTTTGTTACAAAACTCGATTTTCGTGTCGGGGACACCATCAGTGTTGACCCTGGCGTTGTCTTTGAGGAGATCCCAAGGTTTGCCCCGGAATGCTTTGCCTATTTACATAACACCGTATCATCGGGTTACAAGTCCTTCCGGAAGGGGATGGACCATCTGCTTGCTGAAGATATTGTTCAGGTCTATTACCTTCAGCATTCATCTCATTCGACACCTCTTTTAGGGGCGGTAGGACCATTGCAATTTGAGGTTATGCAGTTTCGTCTGAAGGAAGAATACAAGGCTGACTCGAGACTGGAGATGATGCAGTGGAAGATCTTAAAATGGGTTGAATCCGATTCAGATGATGAATTTTTAACACAGCGCCTGCCTAATGGGGCGGCGCTGGCTAAAGACGATCAGTCCAGAAGGGTTATGCTTTTTCTTCACGACTGGTCTATGAGATATTTCGCTGAAAATAATCCTTCGGTAAAATTCTTTGATACGCCTCCTTAGTTATTCTTTGCAATTATTTCCCCCTGCTACCATATAATGGTATACTATGGACTCATGAAATCTATAATTGATACACGCAAAGAACACGACCTGACAGAATTTCTCAAGTTCTCACCTCTCGACAGGATGAAAATAATGTATTCAATCATATCAGAGATTATTACCATAAAGGCAAAAGCAGAAGGTGTATCTGAATATGAAATCTATAGAAGATACCTTAAAAATAATCCAAGACATTATCAAAAAATTCCCCGGTGATCTTGAGGTGG
This sequence comes from Nitrospirota bacterium, assembly GCA_020846775.1. Taxonomy (NCBI): domain Bacteria; kingdom Pseudomonadati; phylum Nitrospirota; species Nitrospirota bacterium. Next base: position 1,242 of record JADLDG010000014.1, on the reverse strand, counting down.
CAATGATTGGGGGATATGCCGCAGTATTGCATGGCGTGGAAAGGACAACGCTTGATATAGATTTTTGTGTCTATTCCGACATTATTCACTCTTCCAAAGATTCTGCCGGTTTTTTCAACCTCTTATTGACATGCCTGCCGGAGAGATTCGAGGCCAGCTTGATTAAAGGCAGCCTGGTCCCTGACGACCCATTTAAGCATGACGTTATTTTTATTGAAGACAAGATGGGTGAGTTCATGAGAATAGATTTTCTAATTGCAAGGTACAAATGGGAGTTAGATGCAATTCGCACGGCTGTCAGCGTGGATGGTATTCCTGTTCCAATTGTAACAAAGCCTTACCTTGCAGCACTTAAATTGAGGGCAACAGGATACAAGGATGCAAGTGACATTGTTACTCTGGTACACATCATGTCCAAAGATGAAAACAAAAAAACATTAGAGCTTGCAAAACAGATAGGGCGGGATAAAAAATTAAAGGAATTTCTTTCCCAATTACGGGAAGAACCTGAAGAAGATTTACCTGAAGATCTAATTTAGCGAGGCTGGTTTAAAGTCTAAGCAGGAGAGAGCAACTAATCGGGACATTATTAGTCGCTCTCCCTGTTTTACTAATTTTTCTGCGCAATTATTTCCCCCTGCTACCCTCGTACAGTGCATACTCAAGGAGTCTGCATTCAATGGGTCCGTTAAAAAAGGGCACCCTTCGGTTTGCCCTCAAGCCGACCTTCTTTGCCAGATCAGGATTCCCTGTAAATATATATCCTGTATACCCCTTGCACTTCTGTTTAAGAAAATCACCGATACCCTTGTACACGGCCTCAAGCTCATTGACCTCCCCCATTCTTTCTCCATACTCGGGGTTGAGTATTACAATGCCGCTTCCTTCAGGAATTGAAGTAGCGGAGTAGTCACATACGGAAAACTCGATAAACTTCTCGACACCGGCCAGGGCAGCGTTCTTCCTTGCTGCCTCAACTGCGTCTCTCCTGATATCAGTAGCTATGATCCTGCAATCAAGTTCCTTTTTAGCCCCTTTTATCGCCTCTGTGCGAAGGTCCTTCCAGAGAGGCTCGTTAAATCCCTTCAGATGCATGAACCCGAAATTGTCCCTTAATATACCTGAGGCCCTGTTCATGCCTGTAAGGGCGGCCTCTATGGCAAGTGTCCCGCTTCCGCACATAGGATTGATGAAATGGCTGTTCCCTTTCCATCCGGTAGCCCTGATAACTGCTGCCGCAAG
>JADLDG010000013.1 GCA_020846775.1 Nitrospirota bacterium | reverse complement strand
CAAAGGAATTCCATATAAAGAAGTAGATCTTAGATTTGATAACCAGGTGGTTGTTCAAACACTTTGAACTTTCATGGAGGACGATCGTGCGTAAAAAGGACAACATACTTGCTGCTCTTGACATCGGCACAACCAAGATATGTGCTATTGCCGCTGAAGTAACGGAAGGGAATAAATTAAACATAAAAGGTATTGGCACAAGTCCTTCAAGGGGATTAAAAAAAGGTGTTATCATAGACATTGATGAGACCGTTGATTCAATAAAAAAAGCCATTCATGGGGCTGAGAAGGAATCGGGAATTGAGATTAAAAATGTCTACACGGGTATAGCAGGCGGCCACATACTCGGACTCAACAGCAAAGGCGCTGCCCCCATCAAGAACCAGGAAGTAACAATTGGTGACATTGAAAAGGCCCTTGAAACTGCGCGGGCTATAGCTATTCCTCCTGACAGGGAAATATTGCACGTTATCCCCCAGGAATACATAATAGATGGGCAGGACGGCATTAAAAATCCGCTGGGAATATCAGGGGTAAGACTCGAGGTGCTTGTTCATATAATTACGGGGGCAATTACATCGGCACAGAACATCGTCAAGAGCATAAATAAAGCCGGACTGGATGTCATGGATATAATACTGCAGCCGCTGGCCTCAAGTGAAGCCGTACTGACAAAGGATGAAAAGGATCTCGGAGCAGCGTTGATTGACATCGGCGGCGGGACAACTGATATGGCAATATTCGTCAACGGCTCAGTAGTACACACGGTTGTTATACCATTAGGCGGCAATCATATTACAAACGATATTGCATTTGGCATTCGAACTCCTTTTGCAGAGGCGGAAAGCCTCAAGATAAATCATGGTTACGCTATGAGGTCACTGGTCGTAGAAAATGGCACTATCGAGGTACAGGATGTTGGAGGAAGACCTCCCAGGCAGTTGTCAAGGCATGAATTGGCCGCTATAATCGAACCCAGGGCAGAAGAAATTTTTGAATACGCGATACGAGAAATAAAAAAGGCCAATTATGCAGATGTACTCTCTTCCGGTATAGTCATCACTGGCGGAAGCAGTATTATGAAGGGAATGGTAGAAATAGCAGAAAAGAAAACCGGTCTTCCAGTTCGTTTGGGGGCCCCGAACAATATATCAGGTAATGCAGACAACATTAATCATCCCATGTATGCAACCGGTGTCGGCATCCTGCTGTGTGCAATCCAGCCTGAAGGGGCTGACGGGCGTACCTTCAAAAACGGGCACATGTTTGAGAATATATATTACAGGATGAAAGGATGGTTCAGGGAATTCTTTTAAACATTTTATAATCATTTTACATGGAGGTGCATATGTTTGAGATTGAAGAAATCATTGAGGGTGGAGCAAAGATCAAGGTCATTGGGGTGGGGGGCTGCGGATGCAATGCGGTAAACAATATGATTACATCCAAGCTGGCCGGCGTAGAGTTTATCTCAGTCAACACGGACGTCCAGAACCTTGCACTCTCAAAGGCAAACACAAAAATTCAGATCGGGGCCAAACTGACAAGGGGGTTAGGTGCGGGCGCTAACCCTGATATAGGCCGGGATGCTGCGTTGGAAGATACTGAGGCATTAAGAGAGGCACTCGCAGATTCTGATATGGTTTTTGTTACTGCAGGCATGGGGGGCGGAACCGGAACAGGTGCAGCCCCTGTTATCGCAGACATCGCAAAGAGTATGGGGGCATTGACTGTTGCGGTTGTAACTAAACCATTCTTGTACGAGATGGGCAAGAGGATAGCACATGCCAAACGGGGTCTGGAAGAGATGAAAAAATATGCAGACAGTGTCATTGTTATACCAAATGAAAAGGTACGAAGCCTGGTTGATAAATCAACACCAATGCTTAAGGCATTTGAACTTGCAGATGATGTATTGCGGCAGGCTGTTCAGGGGATATCTGACATTATCATTAAACCAGGTTACATAAACGTAGATTTCGCAGATATAAAGACAATAATGAGTCATATGGGACGGGCTATAATGGGCATGGGCGTAAGTTCTGGTGAAAACAGGGCTGCTGATGCCTTAAAAAAGGCAATAACAAGTCCCCTCCTGGAAGACAGCTCTATAGAAGGATCAAAGGGGATCCTGATCAATATCTCCGGCGGAATGGATCTTGCGCTCCATGAGATTTCCGAGGCATCACTCATAATAGAAAAGGCTGCAGATAAAGATGCCAACGTAATACTCGGGTGTGTAATAGATGAGTCATTGGGGGATAAGGTCGTTGTAACAGTTATTGCAACCGGGTTCAACGAGGAGTCACACATACCTGTCTCAGTTGCCGCAGGTATTGAAGATGAATTTGAAAAAGTGTCTTCAGGTCAGTCTGATATTGACAGACCTGCGTTCACAAGAAAATTCAGCAGCGCTGATTTCAGGAATGAGGCAGCTGGCATAGAAAACGACGAGTGGGACATGCCTGCCTTTTTAAGGAGGAAGGCAAACTGAATGTTTCTCTGCATACCTGAACTGGAACATCACAGAATAAAACATTTCTTTACTACCAGGAAATTCAGT
>JADLDG010000012.1 GCA_020846775.1 Nitrospirota bacterium | reverse complement strand
TATCATGCAAACATTGCATGGAGGCTGTAAATAATACAGTTAAGGGACTTCCAGGAATACTCTCCATATCAATCCAGACAGGGGCAGACCCGTCTGATGTAGATATCTCATATGAATCAAATAATGTGAGTTTTGAGAAGATCCGCGGATCAATAGTTGAGTTGGGTTATCCAGTCAATGGATACATAATCCACGAACATAACCATTCCCATGGGAAGGTAGTCCATAATCACCCGCACAGGCATGCACATAAAGAGAAAGTACATAGCCATTCTCATGATTCATAAAGCCCTTCACCTTTTCTGAACTTCCTTTTTATAGTTACGTTGTCGGCATATAATTTGGACACAATTCAACTGTATTTGCCTTTGTGGGGTAATGTGTTATTCTCTTTTAAGGAAGGTCTCTATGCTAAATGAAAAACATTGGGCAATAATCGGCACAGGCAATATCGGAATTCTTATGTTAAAACGACTCCTGTGGTCAGGCGTCCAGCCCGATCACATATTTATCCATGATTCGGATCCCCTGAGAATAGAATCTGCCGTTAACGAATCGGGAGTCCGTGCCTTATCTCTAACAGACGAGGCTTTCCGGTCTATTGATGTCATACTGATTGCAATACCACCTATAGCAGTTCAGTACCTGCTTTCACAGATAACAGGATGGCTGAAACCTTATCAGTTAATAATCTCATTTGCCAATGCAGTTTCTTTAAAAAGACTTGAGGCATTGATACCTCCGGATGTTGCTGTGATAAGGGTTGTACCAAATGTCACTTCCCTCATCGGGGCGGGACTCAACCCTGTAGTCTATGGAAACAGGATTTCTAATGAAGCAAAGTCACTGGTGGAAGAACTGCTCGCAATTCTCGGAAAGACTATTTCGGTGCGTGATGATCAGATGAACTGGTTTGTCGGGTTGACCGGTGCTTCCATGCGTTTTGTGTTGCCTGTGCTCGAGGGCCTGATAAAGGCTGGCACTGAGGCCGGCCTTGCACCTGAGCAGGCAAGAGACACAGCCGCTCAGGTGATGCTTGGAACTGCATCCCTTGTAATGAAGTCAGGCCTGACACTTGAGGAGATTAAGGCAATGACACCTTTGGTAACCGTTGATGAAGATATGCTATCAACTTTGATATTAAGAGCTGCACGGACAGCAAAAGAAAAGATGGACATGATACAAAGTGATCAGGAATCCAATTAATATTGACGACTGAGCCCACCAGGGGTAGAATGTCTAAGTATGTAAATCTCAAGAAGGGGGGTGGGAACGTGTGTCAGTCATGTGGTTGTTCACCCTGTAAGATTTGCGGACGCGACATCAAGAATGGTGTCTGCTCCGGATGCGGTAAGAAATCATCAGAGTGTAAGTGCAAGTAATCTATTAATTACCGTACTCTGAGGGTTGATTGATGTATTTAATCAACCCTCAGTTTTTTTACTTAATATCGGCAGGTTAATTACAACTTTCCCTTAGTCGAAGGAACCCCGCTTACCCTGCTGTCAATTGACGTCGCCTCATCAAGCGCCCTTGCGAATGCCTTGAATACGGCCTCGAAGATGTGGTGTATATTGCGGCCATAGCGGAGGTTGATATGAAGTGTAATGCCGCCGGTTGTGATAAGGGCGCGAAAGAAGTCTTCGATCAGGTCAGCGTCAAACTCTTTGATCTTTGCCCGTTTTGGGAATACTACATTATATACCAGGTACGGCCTGCCGCTCAGGTCAAGTGCAACAGATGCGAGTGTCTCATCCATGGGTATCAATGCGCTCCCATAACGCCTGATACCCTTTTTGTCTCCCACTGCCTGAGCTATAGCCTTACCAAGCACGATTCCTATGTCTTCAACCGTATGATGATAGTCTATCTCTAAATCACCGACAGCAGCGATGTTGAGATCAAATAAACCATGTTTAGCAAACAGCATCAGCATGTGATCAAGGAAAGGGATGCCGGTGTTTATTTTACCCTTGCCCTGGCCATCAAGGGTAAATTTGAGTTTTATATTTGTTTCGGTTGTCTTTCGTTTAATAGCGGATTTTCTGGTCATACCACCCTCACCCCCCGATTGATACATCAGGGTTTATTATTTCAATCTTATCTTTACGGCCTCACTGTGTGCATATAATCCCTCTATCTCTGCCAGCCTTGAGGCAACCGCACCATCCCTTCTCAATGCCCCCATGCTGTACATTACCATACTTGTCTTTTTTACAAAGTCGTCCACGCTGAGCGGGGAGAAAAACCGGGCAGTTCCTCCTGTGGGTAAAGTGTGGTTCGGGCCTGCAACATAGTCTCCCATTGTCTGTGGTGTGTAACTGCCAAGGAAGATAGCGCCTGCATGCCTTATCTCTTTTAATATCTTCATAGGCTCTGACACCTGCAACGATAGATGCTCGGAGGCAAATTCATTTGTAAGCTCAACAGCTTCATTTAAATCTCTGGTAATAATAATAATCCCATGATTAGCGAGTGATCTCTGTATAACCTTCCTTCGGGGCTGTACCTTCATCTCTGACCTGACATGATGAATTACCTTCTCTGCAAGCGCCTCAGACGGAGTAATCAATATCGCCACTGCCTCCTCATCATGCTCTGCCTGAGACAACATGTCCATCGCAACAAATGCCGGCTCTGCTGTTTCATCGGCAACTATAAGTATCTCGCTTGGCCCTGCTATCATATCTATATCAACATGACCATACAAGAGCTTCTTTGCTATTGCCACATAGATATTTCCAGGCCCGACAATCTTGTCCACGCGCGGAATCGTATCTGTACCAAGGGCCATAGCAGCCACTGCCTGCGCCCCTCCCACAGTATAGATCCTGTCCGCGCCTGCGATGTCAGCGGCAATTAATATATATGGATTAATGTCACCTGAAAATAGCACCTTCTTGTCGTCCTTCCTGTCATACCGAACTCGTTTCGGGATCTCCTTGCCAGTTGCCGGCGTCGGTGTGCAGATAATAACTTCCTTAACTCCGGCAATCTTTGCCGGGATAACACTCATCAGGACCGTAGACGGGTAGACCGCTTTTCCTCCCGGGACGTAAACGCCGACCCTGTCCAGCGAAGTCACCATCTGACCGAGCATCACTCCGTTATCTTTGTATTGCCATCCTGATACTTTCTGGTGTTCGTGAAATTTTCTGATCCTCGACGCAGCATACTTTAAATCTGCAACGTCAGCAGGACTTACTCTGGAGTAGGCTTCACTGATTGCATTCTGGTCAACTTTAAGAGTAGATGGAGTGAGAGAGACCCTGTCAAATTTTTTGGTATATTTGATTAACGCCTTGTCGCCATTGTCCCTGACATCATTGATGATCCTGTGAACTGCGGATTCTATTGACTTGCCATATGTTACTCCTCTTGTCAGGAGTTGTTTCCTGACCTTGTCAAATCCCCGGTTTTCTGTGCGTATGATCTTCATCCTGAAATGACATTACTTAGATCGTCTACAATTCCCGTTATTCTTTCATATTTCAGCTTCAGGCTTGCCCTGTTAGCAATCAACCTCGCTGTTGAATCTGTAACAATCTCAATCAATTCAAGGTTGTTTTCCTTAAGTGTCCTGCCGGTTGAAATCAGATCAACTATCACATGAGACAAACCCACCAGAGGTGCAAGTTCTATTGAGCCATAAAGCTTTATTATGTCTGCATGAACACCGCGGCTCGCAAAGTATAGCTCAGTTATCCGGGGATACTTCGTCGCGACCCGTAACCTTGTTAACTTGCCGCTCTTATATGGTTCAACTACCTCCCCCGGCCCTGCAACCACAATCTTACAATGACCGAATTTAAGATCAAACAGCTCATAAAGGTCCTTCTCCTGCTCAAGCAGCATATCCTTCCCTACAATCCCGATGTCAGCAGCCCCGTATTCTACATATGTCGGAACATCCGTTGGACGCACTATCAGATAAGTCAGTCTATGTTTTGGTGAATTAAAGGTAAGCTTCCTGCCCGCGTCTTTCACATCATCAGGCATCAGCCCCAGTTTATCAAAATACTCGACGGCATGGTCAAGGAGTTTTCCTTTGGCAAGGGCTATGGTAACTGGCTGTATTAGTTCTTTCGTCTTCACCCGAAAATATCGTCTCCATCAAGTCATTCCCACGGAAGTGGGAATCCAGACCTCGGCCACCGTTCTGGTTTCCCGCTTGCGCTGGAATGACATTTTCATGCCCCTTTGTGAGCCTGCCTCATTTTACCCTGACTATCTCCGCACCCAGCTTTGAGAGTTTCTCTTCAATGCGCTCATATCCTCGGTCCAGGTGGTATATGCGGGAGATTTCCGTCTGCCCTTCTGCAACAAGTCCCGCGAGGATCAGAGAAGCGCTTGCGCGCAGATCTGTCGCCATGACAGGGGCACCGCTTAATTTTTCCACGCCCTCCACTATAGCATAATTCCCCTGCAGTTTGATATTGGCCCCCATCCTGTGCAATTCAGGCACATGAGTAAACCTGTTCTCAAATATCGTCTCTGTAATGACACTGAGCCCCCTGCTGACTGCCATAAGGGACATGATCTGCGCCTGCATATCTGTCGGAAAACCAGGGTACGGCATTGTCCTGACATCAACAGCAGTTAATCCATTATCCGCTACAACTCTTATGGTATCACTTCCGGTCTCGATCTTTACACCAGCCGCCCTGAGCTTACTGATCACAGCCTCCAGATTCTGAGGGACACACTTTGTTACAACGACATCACCACGGGTAATAGCACCTGCAATGACATAGGTCCCTGTCTCTATCCTGTCAGGCATAATATCATATGTCCCGCCTCTTATCTCTGAAACCCCCTCTATGACGATTGTATCCGTCCCGGCCCCACTGACTTTGGCACCTCTCGTGTTCAGGAAATTCGCCAGATCCACCACCTCAGGCTCACAGGCCGCATTCTTCAGCTCCGTCACTCCATCCGCAAGGACAGCGGCCATCATCAGATTTTCAGTCCCTGTCACCGTGGGTATATCAAAATATATTTTGGCGCCTTTTAATCTTTTAGACTTTACTTCCACATACCCATGCTTAATTTCCACCTCAGCGCCCATCTTCTGAAGCCCTGCTATATGGAGGTTTATCGGCCTCGCCCCTATCGCACAACCTCCTGGCAGAGATACCCTTGCCTCACCGAATCTTGCAACAAGGGGTCCAAGGACAACAACCGAGGCCCGCATCGTCTTCACAAGATCATACGGCGCCTCACAACTCTTCATATCCTTAGTATGAATAGTAAATGTATAACCATCCGGCCTGATGTGAGCCCCCATGCTCTCCATCAGCTTCTTCATCGTTTTTATATCATTTAAGAAAGGGACATTATTGAGGATGCAATCTTCTGTCGAAAGGATTGCTGACGTTATAATCGGGAGTGCAGAATTCTTTGCGCCGCTTATTTCTACCTCACCTTCAAGCCTCTTCCCGCCTGTTATTAATATCCTATCCACTGGCCACCTCTTTTAATCTCTCGGCGGTATCCGCTGTTATAAGGGCCTCGATCATCTCATCCAGATCCCCCTCCATTATACCATCCAGCCTGTGGAGGGTAAGACCAATTCTGTGGTCTGTGATCCTGTTCTGGGGAAAGTTATAAGTCCTGATCTTCTCACTCCTGTCCCCTGTGCCTACCTGGCCTCTCCTCTCCTGCACCCTTTTTGCCCTCTCCTCAGCCTCTTTTATCTCAAGCAACCGTGACCTCAGCACACGCATAGCCTTATCCCTGTTTTTAATCTGTGACCTCTCATCCTGACACGATACTATCATACCTGTCGGCAGATGAGTTATCCTGACAGCAGAGTGTGTTGTATTAACCCCCTGTCCCCCGGGGCCTGAGGCGCAAAACGTGTCTATCCTGATATCTTTCGGATCAATTGTAAGGTCTACCTCTTCTGCCTCAGCCAGCACAGCGACAGTAATCGTCGAGGTATGTATCCTGCCTGATGCCTCTGTTGCCGGCACCCTCTGTACCCTGTGGACACCGCTTTCAAACTTCATCTTGCTGAAAATACCCTTTCCTTCCATGGTAACGATAATTTCCTTAATACCTCCGATACCGATATAATTTGAGCTCAGGACCTCCAGTTTCCACCGTTTCTTCTCAGCATATTTCGCATACATGCGAAACAGTTCAGCGGCAAACAGGGCCGCCTCATCCCCTCCTGCACCAGCTCGTATCTCCATAATTATATTCTTGCTATCCCTGGGATCTTTGGGAAGAAGTAAGGTCTTAATCTCTGCCTCAACTTCCTCTATCTCCACCTCTAAGGAGACCTTTTCTTCAGACGCCAGCTCTCTCATTTCATCTTCCGTAGAGGCATCATTAATGAACACTTCTGCCTCTTCCAGTTTCTTTGACAACTCTTTAAAATGATTATACTTTTCAACTATAGGGGTGAGTTCCCCCTGTTCTTTCACAATACGCTGGAACTCCGCACGGTTTGATATGAATTCAGGGTCTCCAAGTTGAAAACTTATACTATTGTATTTTTCCCTGATATCTTCAAGCCTCTTATTGATACTTTCTTCCATGTTGTATGCCTCTCTTACTTACCTCTCTCCAAAAAAAAACCTGCCATGGGCAGGTCTTCTTAATCTTGGAATCTTATTATCCCTACTTGCCGGCATATTTCTTTCTGAATCTCTCAACCCTTCCTTCAGTATCCATAATCTTCTGCATACCGGTATAGAATGGATGACAGCTCGAACATACCTCAACCCTAAGGTCCTTTATTGTTGAGCGGGTATTAATTACCGCACCACATGAACACTTGATAGTTGTTTCAATATACTCCGGATGAATGCCTTCTTTCATGATATAAATCCTCCTTTTAGCTTATCTGTTCATTGAATCCATAAAATCTCTATTTGTCTTTGTCACCTTTAATTTATCCAGTAAAAACTCCATGCTCTCAACGGTACTGAGCGGATTTAACACCTTTCTCAGTATCCACATCCTGTTCAGGTCTTCCCTGCTGACAAGCAATTCTTCCTTACGGGTACCTGATGCATTAATTTCTATCGCAGGGAATATCCTCCTGTCAACAAGTTTTCTATCAAGATGAAGCTCCATGTTGCCAGTGCCCTTAAACTCTTCAAAAATTACATCATCCATCCTGCTGCCTGTATCAACAAGTGATGTAGCTATTATCGTAAGGCTGCCGCCGTCCTCGATATTACGGGCCGCTCCAAAGAACCTCTTTGGACGCTGGAGGGCATTGGAATCAAGTCCTCCTGACAGCACCTTCCCGCTCGGAGGGATCACTGCATTATATGCCCTTGCAAGCCTTGTTATACTGTCAAGGAGTATTACCACGTCTTTCTTATGCTCTACCAGACGTTTCGCCTTCTCTATAACCATCTCTGACACCTGAACGTGTCTCTGCATAGGCTCATCAAATGTTGAGCTGACAACCTCACCCTTTACCTGACGCTGCATGTCGGTAACTTCCTCAGGTCTCTCATCTATCAGGAGCACTATCAGGATAATCTCGGGATGATTAGTGGCAATTGCCTTTGCAATTGACTGCAGAAGCATTGTCTTACCAGTACGCGGTGGTGCAACAATAAGTCCCCTCTGCCCCTTTCCAATTGGGGTAATAAGGTCCATAACCCTTGTTGAATAATCCTCAGGGTGATACTCAAGATTGATCTTTTCTGTAGGAAAGATCGGGGTAAGGTTATCAAAAAGGATCTTCTCCCTTGCTATCTCAGGGTCTTCGTAGTTAACAGACTCAACCTTAAGAAGGGCAAAGTATCTCTCAGACTCCTTTGGCGGGCGTATCTGACCTGATACGATATCTCCTGTCCTGAGGTTAAACCTCCTTATCTGAGACGGGGAAACGTATATATCATCAGGCCCGGGAAGGTAATTATAATCAGGGGCCCTTAGAAAGCCAAATCCATCTGACAATGTTTCAAGGACGCCTGAGCCATATATGAACCCGTTTTTCTCTGCCTGAGTCTGGAGGATTGCAAAGATAAGCTCCTGCTTCCTCATACCGGCAGCGCCTTCAATGCTCATATCCTTGGCCAGAGATGTAAGCTCACTTATGTTCTTTTCTTTTAATTCTGTTAGGTTCATCCATATACTCCTTATGCTATTTTATGGTAAATCTGTCAGGTTATAATGCCGATCTGATTTAATGGATTAATTCGTTATTGAGTGGTCCTAGGTTAAATATCTTAATTAGCTGCAAGGGAAATTTCTAATTTAATCGGCGAGAATTACACTCAGGTTTACAGTAAAATATTTTTTCTCCTAAGTTATTATATAACCTACCTTTATGGGTTGCACAAAGATAACACCGGATGATATGTGACTCTATGATATATAAACAAAAAACGTTTGTCAATATAATTTTACAAGTGCAGAGCAGGGAATTTTGGAAGTGATTGCTCATTTACACTGCTGATCCTGCAAATGAGCCTCAGCATCTCTTCATATCGCTCCCGCTTAACCGGCTCAAGCCCGTGAGCAAGGATAGACTTGTTCCTGCTGTCAAGAAGGAGCTTCATCTGCGGCCAGTTATCGAAAAAGACTGCGCCGGCACTATCCCCCAATGTTTGAAGGAGTTTATACGTCCCATACAGAGGAAGCCTGATCCGGCCATCAATATCACTCCTGAATTTAGTTGCAAACTCTGCAGACAATTCAGGAGGAAGCTGGCACTCCTGAACATCTGATGTATTTATACCCCTGCCGGCAAGCCTTATCTGGGCAAATGCCTCAACTGCCCGGTAGAGGCGCGCGACGGCATCATCATATTTATGCTCTAAATCAGCCCGTCGCTTTGCATTAGAAAGAAGGTCTAAAAAATGTTCATTTCTTATTCCGGTCATACCGACAGTCAGCTTTTCAAGGAAATTGAGGTTGTCTTTAAGTGTTGCGGCAAATGATTGTAAGCCCGGAGGCCCGCCAAAGACTGTCGCCATTTCAAGGGATTTTTGCGATGGACGTAATTTCTCCCATGCCAGTCTGTGCTGAAAATTATCCCAGAGGCTATAACCCTCTGCGACATCAGAAAGCGCTTTATAGAGGTGTTTTTCTCCGCCGCTTACCCTTTTTGCCACACCTTCAAAGATCTCTGCAACCTGTTTATAGCGGGCACGGCCAAACAATACCGCTGCATCCTGTCTTTCCCTGATAGCAAGCTGGTCCCATGGATTTATCTGATGGAGTATCAGTTCTTTACCATCAATTACTATACCGGTGCCGCCCTTCGTCCTCTCTTTGCCGCTTATATACCGGTAGCCGGATGTGTCGTCAATAGTTGCCAGGACAAGGGCAGCAACCATCGGCTTTGTACCTCCGGTATAATCAACAACCCAATCCCCCGGTTCGAGCCTCCAGTTCTTCTGAAGCTCCTTCCACTTGTCATTTATTGCCTTATAACAGGAGAGGAGGTCATTAGCATCTCCTGTTATAATCTCAGCCATCCAGACAGGCCTGTCTGTCAGTTTTGGCAGTATATCATTATTAATGATCGCCCTGGTCTCTTCTGATGCAAAGAAACAGAGACACTCAGGTTTAAGCTCATTTATGGAATAAATAACAGGCTCCGGACTTCCTCCTATGGATATTAGAAGTGCCTTAATTCTCTGATTAACCATATGGTCAATATTACTACAAATAAATAGGGACAGCGACTATTTTTTGAAAAAATAGTCGCTGTCCCTATTTATTTGACAGTCATGTCAAAAGCTAATAGAATCCATTTTCATGAACACAATCATAAAAAAAATAGGAATCATATCGAAACCACGGAAGAGTGATGCCGGCCCCATATTAACTGACCTTGTCAGGTGGCTTAAGGACAGGGGAATAGAACCGCTGATGGATCAGGAAACAGCGGGCCTTATAGACTTTGAAAGCTCACATAAACGACCGGACATCGCCCTCCTGTCAGATTTTATTATTGTATTGGGCGGGGACGGCACCCTTATAAGTGTCGCCAGACTGATCGGAGGCAGGGAAACGCCTATACTTGGAGTAAATCTCGGCAGCCTTGGATTCCTCACTGAGGTTACCCTCGAAGAGATGTACCCTCTTCTTGAGAAGATACTTGCAGGAAAAATGAGCCTTGATGAGAGGTGGACGCTTGACGTATCAGTACAAAGAGGGAATGAAGAGCTGGCAAAATTTACAGTCCTTAACGACGTAGTCATAAATAAGGGGGCTTTAGCCAGGATGATCCTCATGGAGACTGTAATTGACGGCAGGTATCTCAACACATACCGGGCTGATGGTTTGATAATATCTACACCCACAGGTTCTACAGCATATTCACTCTCTGCAGGCGGCCCAATAATAAATCCAAAGGTCGGTGCAATAATTATAAGCCCAATATGTCCACATACGATTACAAACCGGCCAATAGTAGTCCGGGAGGATGTAATGGTCGAGGTGACATTACGATCGGAGAATGAAGATGTAAATGTTACTCTTGATGGTCAGGAGGGTTATCCACTGCAGCATCTTGATAAGGTCGTTGTGAAAAAATCAGCCAATGTCGTACAACTAATAACATCGCCGGATAAGGATTACTATGAGGTGCTTAGGCAAAAGTTGCGATGGGGGTTATAAATCCAGGAAGGGGTCAGGTCTTGAATTTTGATGTGGTAACCACATCAAAATTCAAGACCTGACCCCTTTATCTAATCTTATTTAGTGCTTGCCGCTAACGCCGGTTCCTTGCTCATTAGATACTCATGCATGGCCTTAGAGGCTACCTTGGCCTGACCCATGGCCCTAATGACGGTAGCACCACCCGTTATGATGTCACCGGCCGCATAGACGCCATCCCTTGAAGTCTTGCCTGTCGAAGGGTCAACGATAATAATCCCCTTCTTATTTGTATCAAGACCGGGGGTTGTTTCTTTTATTATAGGATTAACCCCGAAACCCAGGGCCATAATCACTGTATCAACCTCTTCTATATAATTTGAACCTGGAATCTCTCTCGGGCTCCTCCTGCCGGAGGCATCAGGCTCGCCAAGCTCCATCTTAACGCACTCCATAGCCTTCACAAAATAATTATCATCTCCAATAAATTTGACAGGATTGGTAAGGAATTTAAGATGAACACCCTCCTGCTCCGCATGCTCCATCTCACGCGGCAGACATGGGGCCTCCTCCCTGCTCCTCCTGTAGAAAACTGTCACACTTTCAGGGTGCATACGTGCAGATGTCCTTGCAGCATCCATAGCCGTATCGCCAGCTCCAATAACCGCTATTTTCTTACCAAAAAATACCGGGGTCAGACTATCCGGAAACTGATCTGCCCGCATTAGATTTACGCGAGTCAGGAATTCATTTGCTGAATAAATACCGCAAAGGTTCTCTCCTGGAATGCCCATAAAATATGGAAGCCCTGCGCCTGTACCAACAAGGACTGCATCATAGCCTTCAGAAAAGAGGTCATCAATAGTCAGAGTCTTGCCAATTACTGCGTTACAGACAATCTCAACCCCCATCTTCTTGAGCATGTCAATTTCATTATCTATAACGTCAATAGGAAGCCTGAACCTCGGGATACCATAGACAAGGACACCGCCAGGCCTGTGAAGCGCTTCAAATATCGTAACCTTATGACCCAGCCTTGCAAGCTCACTTGCGCCGGTAAGTCCTGCCGGTCCTGACCCTACAACCGCAACCCTTCTTCCAGTTGCCGGTGCAACTTCCGGGATTTCAACTGACCCGCTCATCCTCTCAAAGTCAGCGGCAAACCTCTCAAGCCTCCCGATTCCGACTGAATCACCTTTCTTGGCAACAACGCATACAAGCTCACACTGCTCCTGCTGCGGACAGACCCTGCCGCAGATTGCAGGTAACAGATTATATTTCTTAAGGGTCCTTGCAGCCCCTATAAAATCCCTTGACTCGATCTTTTTAATAAAAGCAGGTATATCAATTCCAACAGGACAACCCTTAATGCATGGGGCCTTACAATTATCGAGACACCTCATTGATTCTGTCAGTGCTATTGCCTCTTCAAAGCCGAGAGGAACTTCCTCGAAGTTATTGACCCTTGCCCCAGGATCCTGCTCAGGCATATCCTGAAGCGGTATCTGCATACGGTCTTTATTAGATATTGTCCCGCTCACCGGTAGCTCTCCTTAATTAATGGCAATTTGCCTTACATGCATAATCTTCTGACGCTTTTTTCTCGTACGGCACATACATTTTCTGCCGGTAGACAAGTTCATCAAAGTTCACCTTATGTCCATCAAAGTCAGGCCCGTCAACACATGCAAACTTAGTTGTACCGCCAACCTCAACGCGACATGAGCCGCACATCCCGGTCCCATCCACCATAATGGCATTCAGACTGACATATGTATGTATGTTCAAAGGCCTCGTCATCTCAGATACAGCCTTCATCATAAGCACAGGTCCTATGGCTGTAACCATATGTACTGGTTCCTTCTTCAATATCTCTGAGAGGACGTCTGTAACAAATCCCTTCGTACCAGAACTACCATCATTCGTTGAGATCTCCACCCTGTCGCATACGGTCCTTAGTTCATCTTCCATAAGCACGAGGTCTTTTGAACGCGCTCCTACAATAGCTATGACCTTGTTGCCAAGAGCCTTTAACTCTCTGGCTATAGGGATAATTGCACCAGTACCATATCCCCCTCCAATCAGGACACATGTTCCATATTTTTCTATATGAGACGATTGTCCGAGCGGGCCAACCAGATCAGTGATCGAATCACCCTTCTTAAGATTGATAAGCTCCGTACTTGTCCTTCCTGCGGCCTGGACAATAATGCGCACCGTCCCCTTTTGAGCGTCCCATCCGGAAACACTCAGCGGGATACGCTCGCCATTAGCAGTCACCCTTACGATAATAAACTGTCCCGGCCTCATCTTCTTTACTGCAAGGGGGGCAAGGACCTGCAACATAACCGTGTTTGGCGCAAGTTCTTTCTTCTCCAAGATCTCATAAGACATAGTTTAAACCTCACACAGAGTAGTTAATATAGAATTTTTACATTAACAAGAAATGATAGGCGCTGTCAAGTGGAAAATCTCCTTTAAAAACAGGCAAATTAAGATTTACTAATACATCATGTCCTTCATTATTAATTCCATTAAATGCTGGATGTTCTTTTTGAAAAAAAGTGTCTCAGAGTCCTGCGGGAATTGTATGAGTTTTTCCGTTTCGTGAATAGACTCCTTTGATATTTTATATTTCCTGATGACATCCATTATATCCTGCAGGTCTTCCTCTGTCCCTCTCATAAGCTTACTGAAAACAAAATCAACAGGGTCCAGAATTTTTAAGACAAGATACTCTCCCGAATAAACAGTCTTTGCACGCTCCCGGTAGTTTAAAGGAAATAGTATATCTATGCAATCCATACAGACTCAGCGCAAGCCCGCCTACCAGCAGAAGTTCAACTGATTCACCCCTCTCCTTTGCAAAGGCCTCAATCTTATCTAAATATGGCTTAACATAATCCGGCATGCAAGAGGCCTTTCAGAAAACTCCTGTTTTTTTGCCTGTAGATCATATTACCGATCCTGTTCGGTAGGGAAATTACAAGAAGCCAACATATCAGCAATAAAGGCACCGCATTCGCTTTCCATTGCCATGAGAAACTAATTTATTAGTGCAACAGAAGAAATGATTTTAATCTGTGAATATGCGCCGTGAGGGAACTGCCCAGATATCGGGGTCGGACAGCTTCGTTATTTCGTCGCCACTGTAGATTAAGAGCCCTCCCAGCCATTTCCTCTGAAGCGCTGCGGCAACCTCCTTCATCGGACGGATATCGGCAGGGATAATTGTCTTCCGCCCTTTTATTTCGATCCCGATAAATCCATTTTCTGTACTTAAAAGAAGATCCAGTTCCAGACCGGAACGGGTTCGGTAAAAGAATATTTCCACATCTCTCTGCGTTGTCTTTATCCATTTAAATAATTCATTCACAACCATTGTCTCATAAATATCTTCTGAGAGCTCGCTCCTCTGACCGCTCAGGTGCCTTAGCAATCCTATATCCAGCCAGTAAAGCTTTGGTGTTTTAATTACTGAGCTTGTAATATTTTCATAATACGGTTGAAGTAACAGCACCTGATAAGACAACCTGAGGTACTCCAGATATCTGCGCGCCGTATCCACACTTACTGACGCATCCCTGGCAAGTTCAGAGTAGTTCAATAACTTTCCGGAACGAAGCGCGGCAAGACGTTGAAATTTCGTAAAAGGTTCAAGATCATCCAGTCGTGCCAAATCTGACATGTCTCTCTCAAGATATGTGTATTCATAATCTTTCAACCACTTCCATCGCTCGACATCTGAAAGTGGAAGCAAAGCAGGCATCCCGCCCCATCTGAGCAGATACTCTTCTGCAGCACGGACCCTGCTGTCCTCCTTATCGAGGAGTACTGAAGGGATACCCTTTAGTATCTTTGTAAAGGTCGTCTCCGTAAGTATCCTGTCAATAAGCCGATATTTTACCCGGCCGGTATAGTTTTCTTCCGTGTGGATCTCACTCATCAGCAGCGGCCATAACTCATAGATAGATACACGCCCTGCTAAAGATTCCCTGATCTTCTTTAATAGCAATATCTGACT
>JADLDG010000011.1 GCA_020846775.1 Nitrospirota bacterium | reverse complement strand
GATACTGGAAGGCAAGAGGCGGAGGCGTATATAGAGAATGCTCGCCTCCAACTGGCAGACGCGGACCTCTCAATAGTATGCCAGAGTATACCCAAGGAGAAGCTATGGTCTTTAACACTGACTGGAGATATTCCGCCTCTTGAGGGGATCGTCAACGCTGTCGCTTGGCCTATAACGCTGACTCAAGATTTTGCGGTGAGTGTCTCAGCGAGAAATGCTTCAGGAATAGAGCTTGGTGAATTTTCAGCATCATCGATTACCGGCCTCATAGCCTTTGAACTCAAGACTCGACATCCTGATGTTTCCGCTCGGTTCGTTTTAAACCTTCCTGTTGCGGGGATACCGGATCAACGAAATTCTGCCATCCTGCAAACGGTCATCAGGAATCAGGATGGTTTCATTCGATATCTTTTGCTCTTGCTTGGCGACGACATGGCAGGCGGAGACCTCGCTCCCGGCAATGGCTCCGGGTTAGGCAAATGGTTGTCCCGGCTGGCCGACGGAGAAGAAATCCCGCTTCTTGAGGAGTTGACTCGAGCCTACAGCCGTTATCCCGATAGGCTGTGCGAGATTTCAGGACTGGTTCGTGAACTGTCGTCTATGGACAATCAGAGTGCAATTATTCCTGAAAAATTCTTGAATCTGTGGACAATATTTGAATCCGCTCTGGGAGGCCGTGATGCACAGCAATCGCTTTTCATCTGAGCCTGCCCTGACCGGGTTAAAGGATTTCCAAAGAAAGACAGTGGACTATGTGTTTAAAAGGCTCTATCTCGATGGAGCTAATTCAACTTTACGCTTTTTGGTTGCTGATGAGGTGGGTCTGGGGAAAACGCTTGTTGCCAGGGGAATCATTGCCAAGACTTTAGAGCACATCCAAGATAAAGTAAACCGGGTTGATGTGATTTACATCTGCTCTAATGCTGCAATCGCAATACAAAATGTCAATCGATTGAATGTCAGTGATTCTGATGGTTTTTCAATTGCGACACGTCTCACTTATCTCCCCAGGCAAGTACGATCCCTCAGGAAGAACAAAGTAAATTTCATTAGCCTAACTCCTGGAACCGCATTTGATCATGCACTCAGTCGTGGCGGCCATGCCGATGAACGGGCCATCCTCTACAGAATGTTATTCGATTTGCCAATGGCGATGAATGATCGCCGAAGAAGGTTACGTGTGGGCTTGCTCAATATGTTGCAGGCGACAGCTGGGAAAGATAACTGGCGGTCAAAAGCGAAGAATTTGCCTTCTGAGGACCTAGACTCGGACCTATCCAAAGCATTTCGGCAAGACGTCCTCAATGATGTGGAGCTCTACTCGAACCTAAAGGATTGCTGCGAGCGTTTTGCCAGGTACCGAGACTACAGCAGAATTTCTTCGGAAGACTCAGAGCTGCGTTACCGCCTTATAGGGAAGCTCAGGAGTATGTTGGCCTCCGTATGCCTGTCAGCTTTGGAACCTGACTTGGTCATACTGGATGAGTTTCAGAGATTTAAACATTTGCTGGATGGGGATGACGAAGCATCCATTTTGGCAACTGTTCTCTTTGAACACCCTGATGTCCGTGTCCTGCTCCTTTCTGCAACCCCTTATAAGATGTATACGCTTGACCAGGAGTCGGATGAGGATGATCACTATCCGGATTTTATTAGGACCCTCAATTTCCTGTTCAATGAATCAAACCGTGTCGATGAGGTTAAGAAACTAATTACCGAACATCGCACAACACTCCATGCCTGCGCTTCAGTTTCACAATACCACCCCGGGAATAAGGTAGATCTTGAAAACGCTCTGCTCAAAGTGATGTGCCGTACAGAGCGAGTTGGGACAACTCGGGATCACAACTCAATGTTGATTGAAGTAGAAAAATCAGCCCCGCTCCGGCCTTCCGACCTCGAACATGCGGCTATGGTGGATAAAGTTGCCATCTGCGTTAAGGCTGGTGAAACCATCGAATACTGGGAGATAGGCTTGCAATCGACGATTTCAACACTCGTTGCCGGTTTGCGCTCCGTTTTGGAGATATCCGGGATGACAACAATCAAGCCCTCGTTCGTGCAGAATCAGTGCGAGATGCTTTCAATTCGCCATTTCGACCTTTCATTTTAGCGTCAACATCAATTGGCCAGGAAGGTCTGGACTTCCATACCTGGTGCCATGCAGTAGTGCACTGGAATTTGCCGTCAAACCCGGTCGACCTTGAACAGCGTGAAGGCAGGGTTCACCGATACAAAGGGCACGCAGTCAGGAAAAATATTGCTGAGAGATACGGACTAAGGGCTCTTTCTGGGTTCATAGGAAAAGGTGACCCCTGGCAAGAGCTTTTTCAAATTGCGTCCAAAGGCAGGTCCAACGGGCATTGTGAGTTGATCCCTTATTGGATTTTTGAGGAAGGCTCTGCGCGGGTGGAGCGCCGAATCCCACTACTCCCATACAGCAAGGAAGTTGCGAAACTTAAACGCCTCAAGCAGGGCTTGGCTCTTTACCGGATGGTGTTCGGTCAACCACGACAAGAAGATCTGCTCTTCAGCCTCAGCCAGAACGGTAATCATGAATCTGCAAACCTGACAGATTGGCTGATTTCTATTGAACCGCCAACAACGCTTCAGGACAGCAAGGTGGATGATGGCTGTAATGAATGACATAGCAGATCAAATCCTGTTCGCCCAGGGCTCCCTCTGTCACCTCTCACAATATTTTGAATAAAAGATTTTCTTTACCAGATTAAATTAATCAGATCAGATTGAATAGAAGTGAATAAGAGTGATGTCCGGTTCGATAGATTGTAGATAATGATAATCTGCTTACTGATTCTGCAAGGAAGGCACTAAGTACCGCAGATATATCCATGCAGGAGCATGTCATCATCTCTGACGAAGGCTTCTACAGCTATAGAAAAGCGGGTATTTTGATGTAGAATAACTGAAAAATTAAGGAGGTGATTTGTATATGAAGGCTACTGCAAGGAGAATGAAGAACCTGCAGCTTGCTTCGGGGTTCTCATTCAATAATAATGAATAATGAAATAGGTCACTACCCTTGCCATGCCTTATCAGTGACAGCAGGATTAGGATGAGTTTTATCTGTTTCTTAATTTTTCTAACGCCATTTTCCGACTTTCTGTAAGCTCCTCTTCTTTTTGTCTCAGTTCTTCAGCCCATTGATAAGCCACATCTTTCTTCATTATCACTGATGAAACTGCTTTTGTGGAGGTTGATTCAGCACACACGACATTAACGTCTAATTTATTGGTAGTAAAGTCTGTATCTAAAAGACTGGGATAACAGCCGCATACGCTACCATTACCTACAATTGCAAGAGCAAATATAGGGCCAGTTGTAGCAATATCACAAGTGCATCCCGCACTTACAGCAATCATATTAATTGGACATGATACAGCTGCTACCCCGTCATATTCTGTGTTCTCATATTTCTTAAATGAAATATTCTTCAATACATCTGAAGTCGTTGTTTGAATATTGCCACTGTTTAGGTTGTTTATTGCATCTTCAACAGCTTCAAAGTTTTCATTCACCTCAGATGCCTTTGCTGGTGTTCCTGGTGAAAATTTATGTGGTATGGATAGCTGTTCTCCCCATACTGGTGTAACCATAAATAACATGCCTATTATTAAATATATGAGTTTCATTGTTATTCCCCCCAATTATTTTCATCCCACTTACCGCTATCCCAATGTAAAACATCTTTGCCTGTTGAGGTATTATTGCTATTATCAGCTTCGCCTCCACAGCCAAGGGGTATAAACATAATATATGTGATTATTACAATAATAAGGATTTTAATCGTATTCATGGCAACTTCTCCTTTGAATTCCCAAAGCTTTTACGAGATATTCATCTTTATCAGGGAATTAGCGATCAATTCCTTACATTGCTTACAATTGCCTCGCAGGTACATGAACGGCAATATTCATACGCGTCTAATATAAGACATATATGTGCTATGAGTCAAGCAATAAATTAACATATATATGGTTTATTGTAGCTCAAACACCACATATAATTCACATCATGAAAAAAGAACCATTAGACCTTAAAGTAACATTGGGTAATACAATACGTGGTCTACGCCGAATAAAAGGATTTACACAGGAGGAGTTAGGGGAAAAATCGGGGTTAAGTTATAAATATATTGGTGAGATTGAAAGAGGAAAGGTTAATATAAGCATTGACTCTCTCTTAAGAATTGCAGACGCCATGGCCGTGACGATCAATGACTTGTTACCATCTGGGACAGCTCCATCAGAGAAGTCCTATACAGACGATAAAGACCAGTTATCGAAGCTATCTAACCGTGATATTAAAAACATTAAAAACGCACTCAGACTTTTAAACAGGGTTTTTTTAAAGGATTAATTCTCAAGAGAGGTATGCACATACTTCCTGATTGAAGTTTAACTCCTGATCCTATGTCCATTCCGCCTCTATAAAAAATTGTCCCTGTGCAGGTGCATGCTGACAGAATTTTGTTCCTACTTTCTGAATAGCGGGAATGGAAAAGATTAAATTGACATACACATGTTTGTTATGTAATATGTGTGTAGGAGGTTGAAATGGCAAAAGTAAGATTTCAGATGTTTATAGAACCTCGCCAAAAAGAGGCATTGGAGAGAATTCAGGAAGATTCCAAGATACCTGTTGCTGAGATAATAAGAAAGGCAGTAGATCTTTTTCTGTCAGAATGGAAGCGAAAGAAGAAAATTCCGATAGAAGATGAAATGACAGAAAGACTTCTTTCTATAGCAGGTACATGTAAGGACGGGCCCAAAGACCTTGCTGATGAACATGATAAGTATTTATATGGAGTATCCAGAAAGTGAAAAAGGTCTTCTTTGATACATGGGGATGGGCAGCTATCGCCAATAAGAATGACACGCAACATGAAAAGACAGCATCCTTCTATAAAACTTTCCTGCTTAAGAAGGGAGTTCCTGTTACCACTGACTATGTCCTTGCCGAGACGATAACCCTTTTAAGGGCAAAAACAGATCCCGATGGGGTTGCTGTTTTTATAGATACAATTATAGAAGCAGTTAAAAATGGCATAGCTGTAATGGAAAGGATCAATGAAGAGAGGTGGGAGAAGGCATGGAAGATGAGTAAGAAATACAGCGATAAGCCATATATCTCATTCTTTGATTTTTCATCTTTTGTCGTTATGAAGGACCTGGGTGTTTCACAGGTTCTAACCGCTGATAAACATTTTGAAGATGTAGGGCTCGGGTTTAAGAAATTGTTTTAATCAGAGGCTGTTTTTCTTAGCCTACATATCATGGCAGGCCAGGCACAAAGCACTGCGGTCGTTTGATATGCGCAGGAAGATGGGGTTGTCATCACAGCTATGGGGGTCATGACAGCTTGCGCATTCCACCTTATTGTTGAATAATGGTACAGTCCCGGGTTTCGGGGTTGCAAGAAGTTTCAGGGTTGGGCTTACGTTTTTAGCGTCCATGTAACTTACAGAATACGGGTGGTCAACTCCCTTCATATGTCCTATAGCTATCCGGCCGGAAAGACGTCCTGCAATGCTCCCAAATGTGGTGTAAGCTGATGATGAGTCCGTAGTTGACCCATCATGACAACTAAGGCAATTTGTACTGTCTGTATTTATAGTAAAACCAGCCTCACCCTCGGTTTCTGCGTTGTGGCAATAGTAGCATGATGTGTACTCACCAGTAGAAAAATCATGTTTTGGACATATATCTGATGGCATAACACTGTTGGCAAGCTGAGGATACGATACAATTGAGACAAATAAGAGAATTATTAGAGGAACAAGGCTGAATAACAAGATGTTTCTGAACTTAATTCTCATGATTATTGTAAGTTTACATGAGATATACCGGCAAAGTCAAATTACAGTTTAAATAGGGACAGCGCCTATTTATTTGTAGGCACTATCAGAGTTAAATAAATAGGCGCTGTCCCTATTTAAACCCAGCGTTTTGTTATTCAAATTACTTCAAGGAAGGCACATTTTAGATACTCTGTCTCAGGGACAGATAACAGGATCGGGTGATCTGTGGACTGATAGCGGTACTCAATCAGCCGGGCTGTCCTGCCTGCGTCCTTTGCCGCATCCCGCAGTATCTCAAGGAAGAGTGTCCGGTCAATGTGGTGAGAGCAGGATGATGTGGCAAGTATGCCCCCTTTTTTTATCATCCTCATCGCCATCGAGTTTATCTCCCTGTAACCCTTCACAGCCTCCTTAATCTTTGCCTTACTTTTGACAAACGCGGGTGGATCAAGCACAATGAAATCATATGATTTTCCAGCCTCCACTTCTTCATGCAAAAAGTTGAACACGTCTTTCTTTACAAATCCGCAACTGGCCTCAAGGTTATTCAATTTCGCATTTTTCCCTGCTATAGACAGGGCTGATTCGGATTCATCAACAAATGTTATTTCAGCCCCTTTTTTTGCCAGATGTAAGCCCCAGGCGCCCGAGTAACAGAACAGGTCAAGTCCTTTTCCTCCACTTATATACCTGCTCAGGGCAATCCTGTTTTCCCTCTGGTCAAGGAAAAAGCCTGTTTTCTGACCTCTCATGGGATCTACCTCAATCGTGACATCTTCCTCCCTAATCACAGGCAGTGGGTCAAGTGATCCCTTCACTATCTTCTTTTCAAGCGTCAGCCCTTCAAGCAGCCTGCTGTGGCTGTCGTTTCTCAGCACTATCGTTGATGGGGAGAATATCTCATCGAGCAGATTCAGGATCATATCACCAATATTATTAATACCAAGAGTCAGAAACTGCAAGACTATGCAGTCAGCGTATTTATCAACTATCAACCCCGGCAGAAAATCCCCCTCGCTGAAGACAATCCTGCAGGAGTTACTGTCTGCACGAAGTCTCTTCCGGTAATCAATGGCGTTAATTAAACGTCTTCTGAAAAAGCCAGCATCAATATCCTCTCTATTTCTTGTCAGGAGCCTGATGGAAATAAGTGAATTGGGGTTGATATATCCTATTCCCATGAAATTATTCTGCCTGTCATACAGGCTGACGAGTGAACCAGGAATAAAATTCTTTGGACTACTCATCAGCTCATTGGAGAATATCCATAAATGGCCTCCGAGTATCCTGCTTGTCTTTTTTAAGATGACCTTTTCCATAAGGGCAATAATAATGATGTACCTTACATCCGCCTGCGGAATCACACTGTCAAGCTACCTCTTTCTAAATGACTGCCTCTGGCAATCTCCCATACGTTTTCGCAATGTCACGTTGCTCCTGAATACGCCACATTATCAATTACAATAATATATAATATTTATTAAGTCCAAATATTTTAAAGTAACAATATAAGAAAGGGACGTGGGAAAAAGAATGGCGCCATTCAAAAATGGCTCCTTATAATAGCAAATGCGAGCAATGGGAAAAATTTGTTTCGCTAACAACAAAACTTTAAGTATAAGATCAGCACGATAGATTTTAAAAATCTTTATGTTACGTAAACACCTACAAAACCACAAGAACCCAGATCCTGAAAATCAAATATTTCGGAGAGAAAGTGATTATCATAGTCAAGGCTAAATAAAGTGCTATTCTGTAAAGATATGTACACTTAATCAGGATTTATTATAAGCAGCAAGAAAATCATCTCTTGAAATACCTGCTTGTGTGCAAATTGTTCGAAGTGTTGAGGCTTTGATCTTTGAATGGTTTGGCATAGTGAGAGGGGTTTTAGTTCCGTCAGGATTTATCCGTTCCATTGAGATGTGCTCCCTTTCTCTGATTATTCGGAAACCCAAAGTCTCAAGTGTTTTTATTACTCTCTGTTTTGGAGCATCAACTGGAAATTTTTGCATTATGTCTATACACCAGCTTCTGCAACGAATACCTCAAGGATAGGTGGCTCAACCTCAAGGACGTCTTCACCAAAAGTTTCAATATGGAAACGGATTGCAGATTTCACATCAGATAGGGCTTCATCATATGTATCACCCTGGCCAACTATAATACCTTTAAGTCCTAACGGATAAGCCACATAACCATCAGGATGTTTTTCTACGATAATTTTGTATTGTCTCATAAGACTAACCTCCTCTAAGCTTCTTTTTCTACTTAATCTTGACGTAAATTATATTATAGCTTCTATCTTGAGTTTCCTGACTGAATGTTTCCATGAGATCTGATATAAGACCATCACCCCCGTTTATCTCAGACCATCAATTACCAATTGAAATGTACAATAATTTATCAATAGTTACAATCGTTGACTTCAGGAAGGAGTTGATGCTTTATTACTGCATAAGTTGCTGAAGTTTGTTCTTATCATCCGGAGTCGGTTTATGATTCAGGTTCAAAAGGATTTTGGCTATCTCACGTACGTTGGCGGGCACAGATGTGTCATCTATGATTTGGCTCAGTTTGGTCTTGTCATCCTGTCCAACTTTATGATTCATGTTCAGGATGGCGGTCGCCAGGACTCGCTCCTCTGCCGGGGTGCTGTTGTCGCTGATGATTTGCTGCAGACTCTTTCTATCTGCATCGCTTGGGGAATGATTCAGATGCATCAAAATGCCAGCCATTGTGTGCATTGGGGATTCTGCCATGACCGGATGATCAAATAGAAAGATCATTGAAC
The DNA here is from genome assembly GCA_020846775.1 of Nitrospirota bacterium. Classification (NCBI taxonomy): domain Bacteria; kingdom Pseudomonadati; phylum Nitrospirota; species Nitrospirota bacterium. The sequence continues at coordinate 15,574 of JADLDG010000011.1, read as the reverse complement.
AGAACAAAACTACAAAAAGTACCCTGTTTTTCATTTCACACCTCCTGAGAAAGCATCTCTATATATCTATATAATATATATTACTCCCTGGAATCTCACGTTGTCGACCTTTTTTTCACGGAATGATGTTGCCTTTTCCTAATGCATCCGCTCTGTTACGAAACTCTAGTCTATTATAACCTTGACACCACCTCATGTTTTCGTATAATAAACTTTCTCATGGTAAAAGCGGTTGATGTCCTTGATAGCACACTAAACGAAAAAAACAGCAGCACAATTTTGAGATGTAGCTGAGAGGTTGTATCTCTTTGATTTAATTGGTAGGCACGGGGGGGATTGAACCCCCGACCTCTTCCGTGTCAAGGAAGCGCTCTCCCACTGAGCTACGCGCCTGCTGATCTGAAGTCGGGTAATTCTATCATGTCTTAACAAAGGAGTGCAAGGGGAATATGCGTTATATAGCAGACCTGCATGTACACTCGCCGTATTCGCGGGCGACCAGTAAAGAGATGGAGCTTGAGAGCATCTGCAAATGGGCTCAGATAAAGGGACTTACTGTTGTCGGCACGGGGGATTTTACTCACCCGAAATGGTTCTTGAATCTTCAGGAGAAGCTGGAGGAGGCCGAGTCCGGTCTGTTCCGGCTTAAACATAAATATAGTTCGGGAATAGAAAATGAAGTCCCCCGGTCATGCCGCGCTGATGTCCGTTTTATCCTTTCGTCTGAGATAAGTTGTATATACAGTAAGAATGGCAAGACCCGCAAGGTGCATAATCTCCTCCTTGCCCCTTCATTTGAAGCAGTACAGCGGATTAACGATGCATTGTCAAAGATAGGTAATCTGAAGGCAGACGGGAGGCCTATACTCGGGCTTGACAGCAAGGTGCTGTTAAGGATCGCACTTGATGCCTCTCCTGACGTTATGTTAATCCCGGCACATGCATGGACACCGCATTTCTCTGTCTTTGGTTCAAACTCAGGGTTTGATACAATGGAGGAGTGTTTTGAAGATCTTACGCCGAATATATGTGCGATAGAAACGGGGCTGTCATCTGATCCGCAAATGAACCGTAGGTTGTCAGCTCTCGACGGGATCACACTAATATCAAATTCTGATGCACACTCACCAAAGAAGCTTGCACGGGAGGCAAACATCTTTGATACCAGCCTGTCATATAAAGGTATTCATGATGCCATTCGTGAAGGAGACCGTACGAAATTTATTGGCACATTAGAGTTTTTTCCTGAAGAGGGTAAATATCATTATGACGGCCACAGGTCTTGTCAACAGAGGATGACCCCTTCGGAGACCAGACAGAACAATGGGCGCTGTCCGAAATGTGGTGACAGGGTGACCGTAGGTGTCATGAGCCGTGTAGATACCCTTGCAGACAGGGTTGAAGATGATATTCATGCTGCTACTGTTCCATTCAGGAGGATTATCCCCCTGCACGAGATAATCTCTGAAGTCTGCGGGGTGGGTGTGAACAGTAAGACCGTTGAGAATTCTTATAATAAGTTAATCGAAGCGCTGGGAAGCGAGTTGTCCATCTTATCAGATGTTCCGATCGCTGTAATTTCGGACTCCGGCAGTCCTTCGCTGGCTGAGGCCATCAGGCGTGTACGAAGCGGAGAAGTGCATATTGAAGCGGGGTATGACGGAGAGTTCGGGACTGTCAGGATTTTTAAAAAATAATCCCCCTTAATCCCCCTTTTTCAAAGGGGGAAATCAGATACCCCCCTTTAGAAAAGGGGGGGAAAGCTTGTCCTGAGCTTGTCGAAGGAGGGGGATTTGAAAGGTTATTTTCAAGTTAATTACCTCTCCGGTTTCAGCACTACCATACCAAGGGGTGGTAATATCAGTTCCAACTGATGATGCTTACCCTGCCAGGAATGTGGTGTTGACCATACACCACCGGAGTTTCCAATATTGCTTCCGCCGTAAATCTCTGAATTACTATTAAGAATTTCTTTGTAGAACCCCGGCATTGGTACCCCTATTTTATAACCATCACGCTGCACAGGTGTAAAGTTGAATACACATATCAGGATATCATCCTGGTTCTTTCCCCTCCTTAAAAAGGAGATGATGCTGTTGTCTGAGTCATGGAAGTCAATCCATTCAAACCCCGTGTATTCAAAATCTATTTCATATAGGGAGGGTTCATTCCTGTATAGGTGATTAAGGTCTCTGACAAACCTCTGCATTTTACTGTGCATGTCATACTGAAGTAGATGCCAGTCAAGGCTTACATCACAATTCCACTCCCACCACTGACCGATCTCACCTCCCATGAAGAGGAGTTTCTTGCCAGGATGACTATACATGAACCCATAGAGCAACCGGAGGTTTGAGAACCTGTCATGGAAATATCCTGGCATTTTATCGAGGAGTGACTTCTTGCCATGAACCACCTCATCGTGAGAGAGGGGAAGGATGAAATTTTCATGGAAGGCATACAGAAGTGAAAAAGTCAGACTGCCCTGATGATACTTTCTATATATGGATTCCAGAGAAAAATACTCTAAGGTATCGTGCATCCATCCCATATTCCATTTGAAACCGAAACCAAGACCGCCCACATAATTCGGCTTTGAGACCATCGGCCAGGAGGTAGATTCTTCAGCTATCGTCATGATGCCGGGAAAGTATTTATAGGAAATCTCATTGAACTCTCTTATGAAGTCTATAGCTTCGAGATTCTCCCTTCCGCCGTACTTGTTTGGTAGCCAGTCACCCTCTTCACGAGAATAGTCTAAATAGAGCATGGAGGCGACAGCATCTACACGTACACCGTCTATATGATACTTATCAAACCAGAAGAGCGCATTTGATATCAGGAAATTCTTTACCTCATTACGACCATAGTTGAATACGAGGGTCCCCCATTCCTTGTGTTCACCTATCCTCGGATCAAGGTGCTCATACAGGGCCGTTCCATCAAACCATGCGAGACCATGTGAATCCTTGGGGAAATGACCAGGCACCCAGTCGAGTATCACACCTATACCATTCTGGTGTAAGTGGTCTACAAAGTACATCAGGTCTTCCGGTGTTCCGAAACGGCTTGTCGGTGCGAAATAGCCTGTTACCTGGTAGCCCCATGAGACATCAAGAGGGTGTTCTGCTACAGGGAGGAGTTCTATATGAGTGAACCCCATCTCCTTAACGTAATCAACCAGTTCATGGGCAAGTTCTCTGTATGTCAGGAATCTGTTTCCTTCGTCACTCTTTCTTCGCCATGATCCAAGGTGGACTTCATATATTGATACAGGAGACTGATGGAGGTTTTTATGCTGACGTGATGTCATCCATTCCGTGTCGTTCCAGCTATAACTGTCTATATCTTTTACTATGGAGGCGGTCATTGGTCTTACTTCAGAGAAGTGACCGTAAGGATCGCTCTTCAGAAGGATCAGGCTGTCCATTGTTTTTATTTCGTACTTGTATGTTTCACCCTCAGTCAGACCGGGTATGAACAGTTCCCAGACACCCGAGCCTCCCAGCACACGCATAGGATGCCTTCTTCCGTCCCATCTGTTGAAATTTCCTACTACACTTACACGTGCGGCATTAGGCGCCCAGACCACAAATTGCACCCCGCTGATATTATTATGTGTCAGGACATGCGCCCCCATCTTCCTGTATATGAAATAGTTCTTACCTTCGGCAAAAAGATGAAGGTCAAAACTGCTTATAATGGGGAGGAACGAGTAAGGGTCATTGAATTCCTGTATGTTGCCGGATGAATCAAGAATCCTGAGCCTGTAGGGAAACACATTGGTCCTGTCACCAACAATGACCTCGAATATGCCTTCAGGATGTCTCTTGTTCATTGGATATACAACATCATTGTATTCAGCATCTATAACAGAGACCTCTTTAGCTTCAGGCAGGAATGCCCTTACAGCTACAACAGATTTACCTTCGAACCACTGTGGATGCATACCGAGATATGAAAATGGATCATGATGTTCCGCATTTAGAATTAGTTCCATATCTTTATTCAGATGTGATAATTCCATACCTGCCTCCTGACTTATAGGAGTCGTTCAACCTATTCGACCCTGATTACGCATGTCCCTGCAATAAAATCATGGAAACCTCGTTTATTCCTGTCAAATGCTATCATAACAAATCCAAGTCCAAGAAGGAAGAAGGAAACAAAATATCCCATGTATCGTAATAATGCCCGGCCATAACCAACATTTTCACCTGTCATGGTTATTACGCGCAGTCCCATAAGTTTCTTGCCTGGAGTCTGTCCTTCCCATCCCGTAAAAAAAGTATAATAAAATGGACCTAACAGGGTTCCTATGCAGAAACCAAATATTGTAGAGAGGTACTCAACATTCTCAGCGGACACATCAGATGTTAAACCGCCCAGTCCTGTTGCCAGGCCAGCGACGAAGGCAAAGAACGCAGTTGCAAAAAAGATAATTATATTATCAACAATGAATGCCAAAAGTCGCACCCAGAAACCACCTTTTTCGCTGGCGGCTGGATTAACTCTATTGAATGAATCAGCATGTGTCATGCACACAGGACACGACTCAAATTCATATTCTGTTGTGTATCCGCATCTGGGGCATCTCATACGTGAAGGATATTCTATCATTACAATCTGAAAATAAAAAGGAGACGGTTAGGTCCGTCTCCTTTTTTGTTGTGTTAATTTGCTCTCTTAAATATCAAAATACAGATTGAACTCGTAAGGATGCGGTCTGAGCCTCATTGCATCAATTTCCTTTGCCTTCTTATAGGTAATCCATGTATCTATGACATCTTCCGTAAATACACCACCTTTTAACAGGAACTCCTTGTCATTTTCCAGGTGTCCCAGCGCCTCATCCAAAGAGCCTGGCAGCGATGGGATGTCTGTCAATTCCTCAGGCTTCATGTCATAAATGTCCTTGTCAAGCGGGGCTCCCGGTTCTATCTTGTTTTCGATGCCGTCAAGTCCTGCCATGAGCATGGCAGAAAATGCCAGATATGGATTGCATGAAGCATCAGGGAATCTCACTTCCACCCTCTTGGCCTTTGGACTTGCTGAATACATCGGGATCCTGATAGATGCACTCCTGTTTCTGCTTGAGTATGCAAGGTTTACAGGCGCCTCGAAACCGGGCACTAAGCGTCTGTAAGAGTTGGTTGTTGGTGATGTCAGCGCTGCAAGTGCTTGTGCATGTTTAAGGATACCGCCTATGTAGTAAAGGGCCAACTGACTTAACCCTGAATATTCATTTCCTGAGAATAATGGCTTGCCGCCCTTCCAGAGGCTTTGATGGCAATGCATGCCGGACCCGTTGTCGCCGAATACAGGCTTTGGCATAAAGGTCGCAGTTTTATTATGTCTCCTTGCCACCATCTTAACTATATATTTATACTGAAGGAGCTTGTCTGCAACCCTTGTCAGGGTGTCAAATTTCATGTCAATCTCATTCTGACCGGCAGTTGCCACTTCATGATGCTGGGCCTCAATGTCTATACCGCACTTCTGCATCTCGACAACCATCTCTGTTCTAAGGTCCTGCATGGTATCCATAGGGGGCACGGGGAAATAGCCTTCCTTATAACGCGGTTTATATCCGAGGTTAGGGTGTTCCTCTCTTCCAGTGTTCCACTGACCTTCTATAGAATCTACGTAATAGAAGCCGCAATGTTCGTTTTGAGCATATCTGATATCATCAAATACAAAGAATTCTGCCTCTGGCCCGAAATAGCTGGTATCGGCAATCTTTGTTGATTTTAGATACTGCTCTGCCTTCTGGGCTATATATCGCGGGTCCCTGCTGTAGTGTTCTCTTGTCAGGGGGTCTACTATATTGCAGATCATGCTTAGTGTAGGGTGCTGTGTAAATGGATCCATAATGGCTGTAGAGGGGTCCGGGATCATAAGCATGTCGCTGTTGTTTATTGCCTGCCAGCCCCGGATGCTTGAGCCGTCAAATCCAAAGCCATCTTCAAATGATGATACTTCAAGTGCAGATATAGGAACAGAAACATGCTGCCATAGACCCGGGAAATCCATAAACCTCAGGTCTACCATTACTGTCTTGTTCTTCTTTGCAAACTCCAATACTTCGCGTGGTGTCATTTTACTGCTCCTCCTTTTTCTAAATGGGTTATTATATTTATGGTCATATAGACCTGTGTTGCATCAATACCTGACATTATGCTTTGTACCTGTTTGTAATTGGTACCCTCCAATCCTTTCCAAATGCCCTTGCTGTTATCTTGATACCTGGAGGGGCCTGCCTCCTCTTATATTCACTCCTGTCAACCATTGCAATTACCCTTGCAACTGTATCCTTTTTGAATCCGGACTCAACTATTTCCCAAAATGACCTGTCTTCTTCTACATAAGAATGAAGTATAGGGTCCAGGATATCGTACGGCGGCAGTGTATCCGAGTCCTTCTGTCCCGGCCTCAGCTCAGCGGTCGGTTCTTTTGTGAGTATCCTCTCAGGTATGGGAGGAACTCTATTCCCCTCTATGTGATTCCTGTAGCGGGCAAGTTCGTATACAAGGGTCTTGGGAACATCCTTAATAACGGCAAAGCCTCCGGCCATGTCTCCGTAAAGAGTAGCATATCCGACACTCATCTCGCTCTTGTTCCCGGTAGTTAGTACCAGCCAGCCAAACTTGTTCGACAATGCCATAATGATGTTTCCTCGAATCCTTGCCTGGAGATTTTCCTCTGTAACATCAGGTTTGAAGCCTGCAAAAGGTTCAGAAAGTATGTTCAGGTATGATTTGAAGATATCGTTGACAGGTATAGTAATCAATTTGATTTCGAGATTCTTTACAAGTGCATTTACGTCCTCTCCACTCTCAGGCATTGTATATTGTGATGGCATGAATACCCCTGTCACATTATCCCTGCCAAGGGCATCTACGGCTATAGCTGCCACAAGGGCTGAATCTATCCCGCCGCTTAGCCCAATAACAACCTCCTTAAACCCGTTTTTTTTCACATAGTCCCTTGTCCCGAGGAGCAGGGCATTGTATACCTCTGCGACAGAGTCAAGAGGTTTAACGGGTTTCTGGCTTAGTGCGGGTTTCCTTTTTCTGCTCTTCGTATCAGATATTCTAATGGCTGAGATTTGCGAAACAGTCTGATTGGAGAACCTCTGTGCCCTTCTTCTCGGATCATGCAGTCTTGCAAGCTCAACTGATCTTACGTCAATGTCCTTCACGATAAGATCTTCCTCAAACTGCTTTCCGTATGCGATAAGTTCACCGGATGGATTGAAAATCATGCTGTGACCGTCAAAAACCAGTTCATCCTGGCCGCCGACCATATTAGTGTAAGCGATGAATACCGTATTATCAGATGCGCGGGTTGATATCATACGCTTCCTGAACTGTCCCTTACCCCTGTGATAGGGTGATGAATTAATGTTTAGAATTAACTGAGCCCCCGCAAGGGCCTGGTCCATACATGGCCCGTCTGGATACCAGATATCCTCGCACACGTTTATTCCTACAATGACGTCCGCTACTATAAAAAGTGGACACTCGCTGCCGCTTTTAAAGTATCTCTTTTCATCGAATACGCCATAATTTGGCAGATAATTTTTGTGATATATCCCTGCGATTATTCCTTTGCTTATAATAGCCGCAGAATTATACAGGTCATCGCTTCTGTCAATGAAACCGGTAACTATCGCAATGTCAAGAGATGACGTTTTGTTTGCTATTAGTTTCAGTGAGTCAATGTTGTCATCTACAAAACCAGGTTTGAGCAGGAGGTCTTCCGGAGGATAGCCGGTAATTGCAAGCTCAGGGAATGTAATGATGTCCACACCCAGTTTATCTGCATCTTTTACAAATTTGATGATCTTTCTGGTGTTGCCATCAAGATCCCCGACACACGCATTTATCTGGGCTAACCCGATACGGATTGTGTTCATTATTATTTAATCTTATGTCATCCCGAACCTTGTGCTGAACCTGTTTAGGTCTTGTTTCGGAATCCCCTGACGCAATTACGCAACAGCTTGTCAGGATTTAGAATTAGTATTTATAAATTATATCGCGTCTTCCCCGCGCTCTCCTGTCCTTATCCTCACCACATCATCTACATTTGTAACGAATATCTTGCCGTCGCCTATTCTTCCTGTACGAGCAGTATTTACAATCGTCTGAATCACTTTTTCCAGCATATCGTCTGTGACTACCACTTCAAGCTTTATCTTTGGCAGAAAATCAACAACATATTCCGCCCCCCTGTAAAGTTCGGTGTGCCCCTTTTGACGTCCGAATCCCTTTACCTCTGTAACAGTATTTCCCTTAATTCCTATCTGGCTAAGGGCGTCCTTTACTTCATCAAGTTTGAATGGTTTTATTATGGCCTCTATTTTTTTCATAATTGCCTCCGTTCCGCTCAAGAGTAACAAATGGATGTTAAAATGTAAAGTCCTTAAAATGTATAACCTGTCTCATTATGCTGGCTCAAATCAAGCCCCATGATCTCATCCTCTTCCTGAACACGGATACCTATTATAAGGTCAATGACCTTAAGGATAATAAGCGTTGCAACGAATGAGAATATTGCGCTAACCGCTGCAGCTGCCACTTGAGTGCCGAACTGGCCAATGTTCCCAAAGAAAAGACCGTCTGCACCAGCTGGATTGATTACAGTTGAGGCAAAAAGTCCTGTTGCCAGTGCACCCAATGCGCCGCCGACACCATGGACGCCAAATGCATCGAGCGAGTCATCATATCCCAGTTTATTTTTCAAAATAACAACTGCGAAAAAGCAGACGATACCTGCCATGATACCAATCAGTATTGCGGAGATGGGACTGACAAACCCGGCAGCTGGCGTGATTGTAACAAGACCTGCAACGGCACCGGTTGCTGCCCCAAGGATCGTTGGTTTCCCATGATGAAACCATTCAATGAATGTCCATGTTGCCAAAGCAGCAGCCGCCGCTATATGTGTTACGACAAATGCACTGGTTGCAAGTCCGCCTGAAGACAGGGCACTGCCGGCATTGAATCCGAACCAACCAAACCAGAGCAGGGCTGCTCCAATGACTACAAGTGTCATATTATGCGGCGGCATAGGGTCTCTCCTGTAACCGATTCTTTTTCCAATTATAATTGCAGCGGCCAGGGCTGATATTCCTGAACTGATGTGGACGACTGTGCCTCCTGCAAAATCAAGTGCCCCCATATTTCTTATCCATCCGCCAGTGCCCCACACCCAGTGAGCGAGCGGGTCATATACAATCGTAGACCAGAGCAGGCTGAATATGACAAATGCTGAAAACTTCATTCGCTCGGCAAATGCTCCTGCTATCAGACAGGGCGTGATTATGGCAAACATACACTGATAGATCATGAATGCCTGGTGAGGAATAGTTGCCGCATAGTCAGGGTTTGGCGCAAGCCCGACACCGCTGAGGCCGAACCATTCAAGTCCTCCGATCAATCCCATCCTGTCCGGGCCAAAGGAGAGGGAATAGCCAACGAAGACCCACTGAATGGTAATGAGCCCAACGAGAATAAAACTCTGCATTATCGTCCCGAGCACATTCTTTCTTCGTACCAGGCCGCTATAGAACATGGCAAGGCCGGGTATCGTCATGAGCATAACCAGCGCTGCGGAAATAAGGATAAATGCCGTATCTCCCGAATTAATTTGGCTTTCCATCTTATTATCCCTCCAGTAAGATTTTCATGTGGGAGGTGTATTACACATTATATGCCATGTCAGTCTGGTGTGTGTAACTACCTGATTAATAAGATAGATAAAGTAGTCGTGATGCAAAGTTATAGCTGTGAGTTGTTACAAAATTGTAAAATAGGCAGACATCGCTACATTTTTGTAATGTCTGCCTGTTAGTTATATTGCGTCTTCCCCACGCTCCCCTGTCCTTATCCTTATTGTCTCCTCAATGTCAGTTATAAATATCTTCCCGTCTCCGAGCTTGCCTGTCTTTGATGAGTCCATTATGGCTGAGATGACCTTTTCTACGGCCTCATCTCCAACAATGATCTCTATCTTTGTCTTTGGCAGAAAGTCTACAACATATTCGGCACCGCGATAGAGTTCCGTGTGGCCTTTCTGACGGCCGAACCCCTTTACTTCATTGACGGTCATTCCCTGTATCCCAACCTTGTTCAGTGCATTCTTAATCTCATCAAGTTTAAATGGCCTTATAATAGCCTCAATCTTTTTCATAAGTTGTCCTCCGTATATTTCCTCCCCCCTCAATTACCTCCCCCCGGCCATCTCTCCCATCTTTCTCATAGAAGGCGAGCTCACAAAATCAGGATATGCCTGGATTCCATGTTCACCCATATCAAGTCCTTCAAATTCTTCTTCTTCACTGACACGTAATCCAATTACGGCTTTAATGACAGCCCAGCATATTACGCTTAATACGACCACATAAACGCCAACAGCAGCAACTCCCTTTATCTGTGAAAACAACTGTGCTGTACCGCCGCCATAGAATAATCCTTTAACGCCGCCAATATCAGCTGCGAAGAGTCCTACAGCCAGAGTGCCCCAGATGCCATTGACCAGATGTACGGAAAGGGCGCCCACAGGGTCATCCACCCTTACCTTGTCAAAGAATATGACTGCGTAAACTACGAGAATGCCGGCTATTAAGCCTATAATTATTGATCCACCCGGTGTTGTCCAGTTGCATGGAGCCGTTATTGCAACAAGTCCGGCGAGTATACCATTTAACACCATACTCAAATCAGGCTTTCCCAGTGCAATATATGAGACAAATGTTGATGCAACACCACCGACAGCACCGGCCAGGCAGGTATTGATAGCGACCCTTGCTATGGCGTCCGGGTCAGCGGCCATTGTACTGCCCGGGTTGAATCCAAACCAGCCAAACCATAGTACAAACATACCGAGTGTAGCCATACCCATATCATGTCCCGGAATGGCATTAACCTTGCCATCTTTGGAATATTTCCCAATCCTGGGTCCGAGAAATATTGCACCTATTAATGCAGCCCATCCTCCTATGCTGTGGACTACTGTAGAGCCGGCAAAATCAAGGAAAGGTGTCTCCATAGTTGCCAGCCAGCCGCCGCCCCATATCCAGTGACCTGCGACAGGATATATTAAAATAGCCATGAAAGCAGAAAAGACAAAAAACGAGAAATATTTAATCCTTTCAGCTACTGCCCCTGATACTATTGTTGCTGCTGTCGCTGCAAAAACTAACTGAAACATGAATTTTGCATAGAGTGGTACCCCTGTCCAGCCCAGAGAGGCAAATATACCTCTATAGGCATCTCCAGTGGCAGGACTGTTGTCTGCCCCTGAGAGGTACCATCCCACTGTGCCGAAGAATGAATTGCCATTGCCGAACATTACCGCAAACCCGATGAACCAGAAGACGACTGCGGTGACGCAGAAGACTATGACATTCTTTGAGAGGATGTTTACAGCGTTCTTGGCGCGGCAAAGTCCCGTTTCAACCATTGCAAACCCAAGGTTCATGAAGAATACAAGAAACGCAGCGATCATAACCCACAATGTGTCCGCTGCAAATTTTGCGTCCCATTCCGGCGCCGACGGAGCTATTTCCGCAGTTGCAGCTGCGGCCCCCTCTACATGAACAACTACGGTCTCCCCGCCTGTTGCTGTTCCCGCAGGTACAACGGCCTCCTCTGAGAAGACAAGGGTGGAGGAGAGCATGATTGTTGTGAGTGCTACCAGTATGAGTTTAAAAAATCTTTCCATTGTGAATCCCTCCTTAGTCAGTTCTATTTATTAAATACATCAAAATCTATATCTACCTGAACGGTAAATGAATCAGCAGCCAGCTCATCTTTGATCTGATCCACATAACCGAATATTACGCTTGTATTAGGCGCAAATTTCCATGCAAAACCATAGCTCAGGGCGCCGAAGCTGTTATCTCCTCCCATGTAGTCTACGGAGACCCACAGGTTTTCTGATAACTCGCTTATCGTCCTTTCCCAGCACAGGAGAACGCCGCTCTCAGATGATTTGCCGTTTTCATCCACAAGAAGTTTGTCATTTCCTGTGTAGTACCCGGCGGAAAACCTTCCGGCCGGTCCTATTGTCTTAGCAACCTTTCCATAATAGATATTGAAGTCAGTGACATCTGACTTTGTTCCTATTGAATAACCTCCCACTGCGATAGCAGGGAAAAATTTTCCATAGGCATTTTCAGGTATACCTAACTTTGCATTGAAATAGAGTGGGTACTGACCTTCAATGTGGTCAAAACCGACCTCAAGCCCTACTTTCTCAAATGGAAGAACGCCGACGGTTAAACCGAGGTTTGTTATAGTTCCACCACGGTCGTTAATTCCGTCACCATTTACATCAGTTACTTTCTTTACAGGTAGATAAATATCACTCGTTATATGGGCTACCCCATAAGCCTGAATATCCGTTGACGGCGACCATACATGAGTAGATGGAGTAGCATATGCGCTAGCAGCACCTATAACACCTGTTAAGAACATCGCGCTAATAATCCTTGTCAGACTCTTCCTCATTTTCTAATCCTCCTTTGTTGGTTCTTACTTCTATCCCATACTTCCTGATCTTGTAACCCAATATCCTCTGAGTTGTGCCAAGCATCTTTGCGGCCTTTGCCTGCACCCATCCTGAAGACTCAAGTGCATCTATTATGAGCCGTCTTTCAACATCAGCAATGGTAGTCTTTAACTGAGTCATGATACATATACATTACAATCTGTGTGCCATTCTGGAATAATGAAGGTAACTAATTGATAATTAAGGAATTAATATGTTGTGGAGGAGGATTTTGGGATGTTTGATGCTACAAATTTGTGTTGTTGGTGATTTTAAAATTACAAAATTGTTTGTAGTCTTCACGCTTAAAAATACACTCCCTATCGGGGAGGAATAGGGCTGTCCTGAGGGTTGCGATTGAATGATGATTGGTATAAAAAAAGGCCAGCAGATTTTTTCTGCTGGCCTTTTCAAGTCACGCTTATATATCAGAGGCGTGACCTCCATAGACTGTCTTACATGAACTTTACATTAAGCATCAAGTAACCGAATGTAGCGCTCTTGTTTGCCGGGATCGCACCATAACCAGCATAAGATGCCACAGCGAAATCACCGGCATCCCTCAAAGCATAGGCAGCTTCAAGATTTACGTTATTGCTCAATGTATAATTTGCCTTTCCATTGATTTCTGAGCCGTTATCATCATTTCCGGCTACTTTCTCGGCAAGTGAGTACTTCCAGTATTCAATCGCCAGTGAGAGGTTATCTAACGGCTTTATGCTGACAGTGCCGTTAATAGCGAACATGTTTGTCCAGTTCACATCATCCGTAAAGCCATAGAGATAGTGATTGGTCGGGTAGAGGTTGTCAAACTTTTCAACATCTGATGTACTGGTGTCTTCTCCAGTTGCACCGTCTACCTCAGCTCCAATCCTCAGGTTCATAGCTGCAGGAATTGTGTATCCGACCCGTGCAGCATAGGCATTGGCGCTCATTGAATCTGTTGCATTGGCATCGCCAAACTGAGCAGCAAATTCTGCAGCATAATCCAATCCGATGTTTTTAATGTCCCCTTTGACCCTTGCTCCAGCGGTAAAGAAGTTTGTCTCAGTTGTGCCAATGATCTTCTGCAGTATATAAACGTCTATGGCATTATCTGGAACCATCTTGAGCATCGCATAGATGCCGTTAAAATTGCTGTCATTACCCCAGTCCTGGCCAGCTTCACTTAACTTAGCGGTCCAGAAGTCAACATCTGCAGCATCGCCAATTTTGACGCTACCCTTAATAGCGTCGAACCGTCTCGCGTTGTTGCTCCACTCGAGGGAACCTATCAGCCTGTGTTCCCCATAAGCCATAGACTGACGGCCGATCCTTAAAGACACAGGAGAATTGCCGAGATTTAAAAGATCAACATAAGCCTGAGACACATCTAATGCCTCATTTTCAGTTCCAGTTGAAACGGTGCTGGTTTCAGCTCCCCATGTCCTGCTGTCCTGTATCTGGACCATAACCTTGGCGTTATCATTTGCAGAGGCCTCAGCATTAAGGCGTGTCCTCTGTTCAAAGAAACCGCCATCCATATTGGCATCAGAATTGTCAACCATGATGCCCCTGACTCTCAATTCCCCGCCTGATAACTTTACTTCTGCATAGCTGGTTCCAACCATTCCTGCTACTAATGAAGCTGTTAGTAAAGAAAATATCCATCTGCGTTTCATCGTTACCCTCCACACTTGTTAATAAAAAGATTGAATCTAACTTTAATTTTAGACTACATAAAGCATTAACGTTAGAACTAATATTGGTTTCAAACCACCCCCTTTCAGCATATTTCAATTCTCTACGCTAATTTTTGCGAGAAACTCGACTAAATAACTTAGAAGCAGAACATAGATGTGTAATATTTGTAGCAATGTATTTGTAACAATAATCTATAAGATAGTCAAGAGAAAAAAATCTATTGTTAATCCGCCGACACGCGGCCTCTTTACTTATTTAATTTCAACCTTGAAATAAAACAGCTATTGTCTTATCATTGCCATCACAAGGATCTGGTGTTGACTGGGGTAGCAGGTGTCCATTTCAGAATGACAGATGTGCCGCTTAAAGAGTACTTCGGCAGCCTGCCAGGGATATCCATGTTGAAAAAAATATCTTCGGAGGTATGTCCCGGATTCAGGAGGTGTCGCAGTGGCGGCAGCCTGCCCCATTACTGAAAAATGCAACTATTGAATACAAAAGGTGAATATGACTGAGAAAAAAAGAAAAGATATGATTTTGCTTGATGGACATTCACTTAAATTACAGGATGTCTGGCAAGCGGTTATTCATGGGCATGAATGTGTTATCGCCCGGGAAGCTGCCGGGTTGATGAAACAGAGTCGCGATTTTGTGGAACGTCTGGCAAGTGAACCGAGGGCGATTTACGGTATTAATACAGGTTTTGGTTCTTTAAGTGCTACTCGGGTTTCTGAAGATAAACTGGAAGAGCACCAGCTTAATCTGCTTCATCATCTATCCGTCGGTCAGGGGGAGCTTTTTACGTCTTTTGAGACAAGGGCAATCATGATGGCCAGGGCAAATGCCCTGATTCGTGGATATTCCGGAATCAGGGTTGAAGTTGTTGAACTGCTGTTATATGTCCTTAATAAGAATGTATTACCGGAGATTCCCAGCGAAGGATCAGTTGGCGCCAGTGGCGATCTGGTACCATTGGCTCACATGAGCCGCCTTTTAGTTGGGTTAGGGTACGCCAGGGTTGACGGCAGGCGTCTTCCGGCAGAGACCGCACTTAAAGAAAACGGTATGTCTCCAGTTATCCTGAAGTGTAAGGAAGGCCTCGCCCTTGTAAACGGGACATCTGTTATGACCGGACTTATGGCCCTGGCAACTGTGGAGTCAGCTCTTATTCTAAGCTGGATGGAATTCCTTACAGCATGTCTTTTCCAGGTACTCGATGGTGAACCTGAAGTTTTGTGTGAACAGATCCACCGGGCCCGTGGACACAGGGGGCAGCTTGCAGTTGCAGGCATGATCACGGAATATCTGCGGACTCATCCGGATTACTTGAAAG
>JADLDG010000010.1 GCA_020846775.1 Nitrospirota bacterium | reverse complement strand
CCTGACAACAGGGATGCGAGAGTTTACATATCCTTAGTATCAAGTACACGGCCTTAATGCAATTCAAATGTTACTATCAGTAAACAAACTTAAAACCCATTTTTTTACCCCTGAAGGTATTATACGCGCAGTTGATAATGTTAGTTTTAATATTGACAAAGGCAGGGTCCTGGGACTTGTTGGTGAATCCGGGTGCGGGAAGAGTATTACAGCGCTAAGCCTGATGCGGCTGATACCCCAGCCGGGCCGCATCATCGCCGGAGAAATCTTCTTTGACGGACGCGACCTTTTAAAGCTTGACAACGAGGAGATAAGGAAGCTCAGGGGTGACCGGATAGCCATGGTTTTTCAGGACCCCATGACCTCCCTTAATCCTGTCTTCACTATAGGAAATCAGATATCCGAGTCCCTCCGGGTACATAAGGGCTTAAACAGGTCTGAAGCAGCAAATAAGGCACAAATTCTGCTTCAACGTGTCGGAATACCGGACCCTTCAAGAAGAATAAAGGAGTATCCGCATCAAATGAGCGGCGGAATGAAACAACGGGTAATGATTGCCATGGCAATCTCCTGCGATCCATCTCTTATCATAGCAGATGAGCCAACCACGGCGCTTGATGTCACCATACAGGCCCAGATATTAAGATTACTCAGGGAGCTTATTAAGACCAGCAATACTGCATTGATTCTGATTTCACATGACCTCGGAGTGATAGCAGAGATGGCTGACGAAGTCGCAATTATGTATGCAGGGAAAATTGTAGAACATACAAACACTTCTGAGCTGTTTGCTTCCCCTCTTCATCCTTATACAATTGGGCTGCTCCGGTCTATACCACGGGGTGAAGAAAAGAAGAAAAGACTTCAGACCATAGAGGGGAGTGTCCCCAGGCTCTCAGATCTCCCTGAGGGCTGCATGTTCAATCCACGCTGTAAATATGTTATTGACCGCTGCAGGAGAGAGGAACCGGAACTTATTGATTCCGGAGGCGGACATTTGGTCAGGTGCTGGATAGATATTAAGAAGCAAAAGGATGACAAATAATTCCCTCCCCTTCAAGGGGAGGGGAAGGGTGGGGATGGGATTTTCCAATGCAGGAAACATTGTTATCAGTTAAAGACCTCAAGAAACACTTTCCCGTGGAAGAAGGTTTTTTCAGGAGCAGGAAACGGGTTGTCCATGCCGTTGACGGCATAAGTTTTGACCTTGCAAAAAATGAGGTATTAAGCCTCGTTGGCGAGAGTGGCAGCGGCAAGTCCACGACAGGCAGGCTAATCCTGAAACTCCTTGAGCCAACTGAAGGAGAGATCAGATTCATGGGTGAAGATATCAGCAAGGCAGTAAGAAAAAGGATGAAGGAGCTCCGGCGGGAGATGCAGATTATCTTTCAGGACCCTTACGCATCCCTTAATCCGCGTCTTACCGTAGGGGAAATCGTAGAAGAACCCCTTATTGTCCACGGGATTGGCACAAAACAGGAAAGACGGGAAGAGGTCGCACACCTGCTGCAAAAGGTAGGTCTCAACCCTGAAGTAATGAGACGTTATCCTCATGAATTCAGCGGGGGGCAGAGACAGAGGATTGGAATCGCAAGGGCTATAGCCCTGAAACCAGGATTGATTGTAGCTGACGAACCAGTGTCAGCGCTTGATGTATCCATTCAGTCACAAGTAATAAATCTATTGAAGGACCTGCAGGAAGAAAACAATATTGCCTATCTCTTTATTGCACATGACTTAAATATCGTACGTATAATAAGCGACAGAGTGGCAGTAATGTACCTCGGAAAGATCGTAGAACATGCAGAGGTTGAAGAAATATTTACGCGGCCTCTTCACCCATATACTCAAGCGCTGCTCTCTGCAATACCTGTCCCTGACCCTTCGAAAAAAGAGAGAAAGATTATCCTTCTTGAAGGTGACATACCAAGTCCCATTGACATACCAAAAGGGTGCAGGTTCCACACCAGGTGTCCTAAGATGATCCCGGAATGTAAAGATGTTATCCCCTCACTTGATGACTTTGGGAACGGCCATACAACTGCCTGCATCCGGGCTCATGAATGGGCATAACTCACTGCATTTCCATGTACCGTGGGCTATCCGGAACCAACATTTCCCTTGCATCTGATATACAGCTATTGTATATTAGGCAAACTAACTGTGAAGTAAAAAAATGACTAACTCATACAAAGAGGACTATGACTATGGCAGTAGCTGAGAAGAGGATTTTCAGGATTGATATAGACCCTAAATTATGCAAGGGTTGTGTAATATGCGTTGATTTCTGCCCTACCGATGTACTGTTTATGGACGGGAATCTTTGTGCTGTTAAAAACCTTGATGCATGCAACGGGTGCCAGTTGTGTGATAACAGGTGTCCGGATTTTGCTATTCAGGTCTTTGAGCTTTAGTTCAAGCTGAAAAACGCGGTGGCATTTTTGAGCTTGAACCTGGAGTGCGATGTATTTTGAGAAAGGGGTGAAATGACTGTGAATGCTAAGAAATTTATGCAGGGTAATGAGGCCTGTGCTGAAGGGGCATTTTATGCAGGATGCAGATTTTTTGCAGGGTATCCAATAACCCCTTCTACGGAGGTTATGGAAATCGCTGCGGCAAGGCTTCCAAAACTTGGCGGCGTATTCATACAGATGGAGGATGAGATAGCAAGCATATCCGCGATTATTGGCGGGTCGCTTGGAGGCATGAAATCTATGACCGCAACCAGCGGTCCTGGTTTTTCCCTGATGCAGGAAGGACTTGGCTTCGCCTGCATGACAGAGGTTCCCTGCGTAATAGTGAACGTAATGAGAAGCGGACCGTCAACAGGTTCGCCTACAGGACCAAGTCAGTCTGATGTTATGCAGGCAAAATGGGGGACCCACGGAGATCATCCGGCTATTGTATTGACTCCTTCATCTGTCCAGGAGTTATTTTATGAGACTGTTAGGGCATTCAACCTTTCAGAGCAGTACAGAATGCCGGTAATAATTCTCTATGATGAGATAGTCGGCCACATGAGGGAAGCGATAACATTGCCGGCTCCAGGGGAGGTCGAGGTGATAAACCGGATTAAGCCCGACTGCCCTCCGAATGAGTATAAACCTTACGATAAAAAATATGGAGATATAGCACCTCTCGCAGCTTACGGAGAAGGATACAGATTCCACGTAACAGGCTTGTACCATGGTGAAGATGGCTTTCCAACCAATAATACAAAGCTTATTGAGGAAACAGCTCAGAGGCTTATAAGAAAAGTTGACAACAACAGGGACAAGATCTGCAAAAATGAAGA
Organism: Nitrospirota bacterium; assembly: GCA_020846775.1. Lineage (NCBI taxonomy): Bacteria > Pseudomonadati > Nitrospirota > Nitrospirota bacterium. The sequence goes on along the minus strand of JADLDG010000010.1, from coordinate 14,208 downwards.
ATTTTATCTCGATGATGCTGAGATAGGGGTATTTGCATACGGGCTTTCTGCAAAGTCAGCCAAATTTGCCATAAAAGAACTGAGGAAGCAGGGAATAAAGGCAGGACTCCTGCGGCCCTTAACGATCTGGCCGTTTCCTGAGAAGGCTGTAGAAGAGCTGTCAAAACAAGTGCGGGCCATCATAGTTCCGGAGATGAATTTAGGGCAGATAGTACATGAAGTGGAAAGAGTTGCCAGGGGAAGGTGTGAGGTTAAAGGCGTATTGAGAGCCGACACAGAGCCCATCAAGCCTGCACAGATAATCGAAAGCATTACAGGAAATGGGTTTTTCCCATCTTCTTAAAAGTGAAACGGGACATGTTGGACGGTTAAGAAAGGAATAGTTATGAGCTCACAGACTGAAGAAACAAAGCCTCTGGCAAAAAAGAAAAAGAAGGTTCCATTTGATTATTCACCCTATATCAGGGGGGGGAAACTTCCGCACATCTGGTGCCCAGGATGTGGTCATGGAATTGTTTTAAAAAGCCTCCTGAGGGCCATACAGACTACCGGCTTTCCTCAGGATGACATCGCTGTGATATCAGGTATCGGCTGCTCGAGCAGGACCCCCGGTTATGTTGATTTTAATACGCTGCACACCCTCCACGGAAGGGCGATAGCATATGCAACAGGGGTTAAACTCGCAAAGCCCAAACTCAAGGTAATAGTCACTACCGGTGACGGCGATGCGCTTGCTATCGGAGGCAATCACTTTATTCATGCATGCAGACGCAACCTTGACATGGTTATCATGGTTTACAATAACTCCATATACGGCATGACAAGCGGGCAGTCTTCTCCAACAACTCCTCAGGGCATGATCTCTACAACAGGACGCTATGGCAGCGTAGAACCCACATTCGACACATGCAATCTTGCAAAGGCAGCAGGCGCTACATTTGTTGCAAGGGGGACAGCATATCACTTTCAGGAACTTGAGAAGATATTACATGAGGCAATTAATCACAAGGGTACTGCAGTGGTAGATATCATAGATGCCTGCCCTACATATTATGGACGGTTTAATAAATACAAAACAGCTACTGAAATGATGGAGAAGATTGAGAAAGAAGGTACTGTTTCAGTAAAGCAGGCCGGGACAATGTCACCAGAGGAACTTGAAGGAAAACTATTGCGCGGGATTCTTCATAAATCAGACAGGCCCGAGTATCTTGAGGAGTATAATAAACTGATTGAAAGGGTGCAGAAGAAATAGTAAATGAAGAGGAGCCAATATGGGAAACAGATATGAGTTAAGATTCAGCGGTTCAGGCGGACAGGGAATGATATTAGCCGGGATAATAATGGCTGAGGCAGCGGCGATATACGACGGCAAACAGGCTGTGCAGAGCCAATCTTACGGACCGGAATCAAGAGGCGGAGCGTCCAGGAGTGAGGTCATTATCAGCAATGAAGAGATTGATTATCCGAAGGCAACCAGCATTGACGCCATGCTTGCCCTTACTCAGGAGGCATGTGATAAGTATTGCAAGGATATTAAGGATGGCGGAATCCTTCTGATTGATTCAGATGAAGTAAAGAATGTACCAAAAGGTAATTACAAGGTCTATTCATTTCCTATAATGGCAACAGCAACCAATGTCCTTGGGAAAGTGATAGTGGCAAACATTATATCTCTCGGCATTATGACTGAGCTCACTAAAATTATAACTCACGAGGCAATGGAGAAGGCAGTGCTCGCCCGAGTTCCTGCTGCATTTACAGATTTGAATAAACAGGCCATTAAACTTGGTTTTGAAAAGGGCGCCTCTCTTACCCCTGTATGATTTTCCCAACCAGATCATAAGGAAGTACTTCTGTAATATCCACGCGGACCATTTCACCAGGAACAGGAATATTTCCTGAATCGCAGTTCAGATAGACAACTCCATCAACCTCAGGGGCATGCCCATATGTACGGCCTTCCAGCTGGAACTCCTGATCCTTTGATTGGTCGTCCACTAAAACGATTTGTCTGCTTCCAACCAGTTTCTGATTTTTCCTGGCAGATATCCCCTGCTGAGTCTCCATGATTATATTTTGCCTCTCGATCCTCTTCTTTTCCCCAACCTGCCGACCCATAGAATGTGCCGCTGTCCCCTCTTCCTGTGAATAAGTAAAAACTCCGAGACGGTCAAATTCCACATCATGAACAAACTCTATCAATTCATTAAACTGCCTTTCAGTTTCTCCTGGAAACCCGACTATAAGGGATGTCCTGAGTATTACGTCCGGTATTTTCTTTCGCAATTTATCTATTGTTTTGTAAATGCCAGCCTTAGTATGTCCCCTGCGCATCCTTCTAAGGATACTGTCATTGACATGCTGGACAGGCATATCAATATAATTGCAAATCTTCTCCTCACCTGCCATTACAGCGATCAGCTCATTAGTAAAAGAACCAGGATAAGTATACAGGAGTCGAATCCATTTAAGATTATCAATGGTCGCAAGTTTTTTTAGAAGCCGGGGAAGCGCATTTGGCTCTCTGAGATCCCGTCCATATGCAGTAGTATCCTGTGCAATCAGATTGACTTCAACAACACCTTCTGAAGACAGCCTCTCTGCCTCATTCATTATCGATTCAATGCTTCGGCTTCTTTGCCTGCCCCTCAGCTCAGGGATAATACAAAATGTGCATGAATGATCACAGCCTTCTGCTATCTTTAAAAAGGCAGTATGTGCCGGACTTATTCGAATCCTGGGTAGTGAGTGTTCATAACTATAATCAGCCGGTGAAGACAGGTATGCCCGCTGAACATCAAGCTGCCGGAATCTCCGGTCCCTGAACTCCCTGCAAATGGATATTACATCCTTAAATGAGCCTGTGCCCGCGATCACATCAATCTCAGGCATCTCTTTCAGCAAGTCTTCCTTATACCTTTGAGGGAGACAACCCGCTGCAATCAGAAGCCTGCATCTCCCCTCTTTCTTAAGCCTCCCGAGGTCAATCAATGTTGTAATTGATTCATCTTTTGCCGAATCTACAAAACCACATGTATTTACAACTATTATCTCAGCCTCACCTTCATCAGATGTAAATTCAAACCCTGCTTCATGGAGTAAGCCAAGCATTATTTCAGAATCAACCTGATTCTTCGGACAACCCAGATTTACAAGACCAATTTTCATGACAGCGCACACAATGTGATAACAGTAATATTATCAATACCTCCATTATCATTTGCAAGTTCAATAAGCCTGTTGGTTATGCTCTCTGCATCAGGCCTTAATTCCGATACCGCCTGCAGGATTTGTTTGTCCGAAAGCATATTAGTCAGACCGTCCGTGCAGAGCAGCAATACGTCACCTGCCTCGATCCTGATGCTCTCAAAATCTGCATTCGCAACACCCTCAGTACCAACTGCCCTGGAGAGTACCCGCCGTGATGGATGATACAATGCATCCTTATGAGTCATTATTCCGATCCGTATATATTCTTCAACAACGGTGTGGTCCTTGGTGATTTGCATAATAATGTCTTTACGTATCAGATATGCCCTGCTGTCCCCTACATGGGCTATCACTGCCTTGTCTTCACTTATTGCAACAACCACAACCGTCGTCCCCATCCCATGAAGACTTGAATCATCTTCTGCCTGCAGCTGGATTAATGAATTTGCTGACTTTATGGCTCGCTGCATTGTCTCCAGAATTTCTTCATTTGCTGACGCTCCGGCCATTTCTGCCCCTATTACATCTACCGCCAGCCTGCTTGCCACCTCTCCTCCCGCATGCCCGCCTAATCCATCTGCAATAATATACAAGTTTAAGTCCGGGAATATCGCATATGCATCTTCATTATTCTTCCTGATCAGACCTGTATGCGTATTCCCTGATACTTTGATTTCCACTTAAGTCTCCCCTGATTCGTCAATCCTAACACAAATATCACATTTATTCATCTTCAGAAATTGACACATAAAGGTGATCTTTTGTATATTTATTCTTGACAAGGATATTGTTTTAGTCTATATATGATAACGGTGAAACAGCACAAAACGCCCTCTAATAAAGACGATTTGTTTACAGCAAGCCAAATTTGTACCATAGCTGGAATAAGCAGGCGTCAATTACAATACTGGGACACGTCAGGCCTGGTTAATCCTTCTCACAGAACCGGCGGCGGTCATGGACGGTACACATTCAGGGATCTGATTTCTATCCGGGCAGCAAGAAAATTAATAGATGCGGGCATCTCTGTTCAACGGTTACGTAAAAGCATTAATCAACTAAAAAGGATTCTTCCTACAATAAAAAGGCCTCTGGAAGATCTAACCCTCGTTGCGACAGGTGATGTAATATTGGTCTTTTATGAAGATGCCGCATTTGAAGCGCTTTCAGGCCAGGAATGGATACTTGATATAGCGGATATACAACGTGACGTGGACAAGTGGCGGAAGAAAAGAATTGTTATAGGAAAATTCAGAAAGGCCACGGCTGTAAATGAAAGGTAAATATTAATGCCGCCCTTTAACAAAGGGTATAGACGGGGATATCCCGGGAGGTGCAAATGAGGATAATTGCAGTTGCTAACCAAAAAGGCGGTTGTGGCAAGACGACCACAGCGATTAATCTCTCAGCATGTCTGGCTAAAAGGGACAGGAAGGTACTGCTTATTGACATGGACCCTCAGGGCCATTCGACCCTCGGATATAATATTAAAACTGAAGAGATTGGCCTTTCGATTTATCACGTTCTGAGAGAAGGGTTACTGCTCGATGATATAACCCTCAACACTGAAGTGCAAAACGTAAGTCTTGCCCCTGCAAACATAGTGCTTTTTACCATTGAACAGGACATAGCCTTTTTTTCTGAAAAAGAAAGCAGGCTGCAAAATGCCATAGGTAAACTAAAAAAGAAGTTTGATTACATTATTATTGACTGTCCTCCAAACTTAGGTTTATTAAGTATTAACGCACTGCGCTCTGCAGATGAGGTCATAATACCTCTTGATTCCAGTTTCTTTTCCCTGCACGGGCTAAGCAGGATGTTGGAGACGATAGAAATGCTTAGAAGACATACAGGGCATAACATAGAAACATTCATTTTGCCTACTATGTTTGACAGGAGAAGCCGTTTTGCAAAAGAGGTATTGGATGAGATAAAGAATCATTTTAATGGAATCATATTCTCGACGCCTGTACGCCAGTGCTCAAAACTGCGTGAGTCTTCAAGCTTTGGCGTCCCTATAAGCATGTACGCGCCAAACTCCATTGGCCACTGGGATTATGCAGCAATGGCTGATGAGGTTCTTATGCAGGAAGGGCCGGACATGCATAAAACTCCTGTAGCGGTCATGGAATCATTAACCCATTTAAAACCTGATGCAGCTGCAAGACAGGTACCTGCGGCAAATCGCTTCATCTTTGTTTACAAAGACCCAAGTGCCGCAGACGTCAAGATAGCAGGCGATTTCAATAATTGGATACCTGACAAGGGCGTTGTCACTACCCGTGAGAAAGACGGGACATGGAAAAAGGTTATTGAAGTGCCGCCTGGAGCTTATCAATATAAATTCTGCATAGATGGGGACTGGAAGGAGGACCCTGGCAATCCAAATGTCGTTTCAAACAAATTTGGCTCTAACAACTCCCTGATAATCATAAACTGACTGAGAGGCTTATGAAAAAACAAAAACGTCTGGGCAGGGGGTTGGAAGATATATCTCATTATTTTGTTTCCCAAAACCAGACAGACGCTAATGAACTATCCTTGCTTCATGAACCTTTAACGCAGAACAAGTATAAATCAGTATCCATCGTTGATATTGCTGACCCTCAGAGAGGGGCAAGTCTCTGTGCCGAAGTTGGTGCAGCACTCTCACAAAATGGTGTACGGGTATTACTGATTGATGCAGATGTCCGGTTTCCCGGCATATCATTTATGCTTGGCCTTTCTCTTCCCGGCGTTTCTCTTGAACACTATTATCAGGATAGATACGAACCGTCCGATCTGGTGTGCATTGGGCCGTACGGGGTCAGGCTGCTTGCCCCGCATCTGTCTGTAGATGACATCAAATCTTCATCTCAGACGCAGAAGTATTTGATGCTCGACACCTTGAAATCCATAGAAGCAGAGACAGACATCATAATTATCAGACAGTTTGAAGATTATATTAATCCAATTATAGATGAAGCATTGTTTGTTGTACCTGCAGACACAGCGTCAATTATTAATTCATACAGAGAAATCAAGAAATTCATGACAACTGATGATAGAAAAAAAGCAGGTATCCTGGTTTCAAGGGGCGGGGAAGAACAGACTGCTGTTGAGGTCTACGAAAAGATCTGCAGGTGTTCTGAAATATCTTTTGCTTCACAGCCATATCTCCTCGGGGATTTATTCGCTGAAGAATCAGGCGGCTCACTGCTTGAAACATCATCTGTAAAAAAAATAGTATCACATTTTACTCAGGTTGCTTCACAAAACAGCGCAATAGAGGGACGGAAAATACTGTTTTTTGACAGGCTGCGGAATCTTGCATGCGGGGATGGAATTTCTCCAATCGAAATGGAATATCTGACTGAAGCAGACAATTACATGAAAGAACCTATGATCAATGAAAAATAACCACAGGCATCCATCTAAAAGTAACTTAAGAATTCCTGCCCCGGCACACCCTCAGAAACGGCATGAGCCGCTGCCATCGCAGAGGCCCAAGCCCACCGATGAGGACCCGGATGCAATGTTACGCATCCAGGCTATAATGGCAAACCCGAGCTACCAGCAGGCTGACCATGATGTTGATTTTCTAAACAGGGACGATACCCGAGGTCTGCGCCTTCAACTTGATTATCTTAAACCCGAGTTTTTTCTCAATCAATACGGTATTACCCATACCGTAGTTGTATTTGGCAGTACCCGGATTTCAGAGCCTTCTGCCGCCCGGCGCAAAGTTGACATGCTTCGCCAATCACTTGCCGCAGACCCCGGCAATAAACTGCTGCAAGCAAGGATTGCTGTAGCAGAACGAATCCAGGACAAAAGCCGCTTCTACGAAATTGCACGCGAGTTAAGCCGCCTGGTAACCAGCCACAAACATAATTCAGGTAGCAAACGCATTGTAGTAGTAACAGGCGGAGGTCCCGGAATCATGGAGGCTGCAAATCGAGGCGCTTATGACCTGGGTGCAGCTTCTATCGGACTGAATATAAATCTGCCCCATGAGCAGTATCCGAACCCATACATCACACCAGAACTCTGTTTCAGTTTTCACTACTTTGCCATTCGTAAACTCCATTTCCTGCTTCGAGCTAAGGCGCTTATTGCATTCCCGGGAGGCTATGGAACCTTCGACGAGCTTTTCGAAACCCTCACCCTGGTACAAACACGAACAATCAGACCTCTTCCAGTAATCCTGGTTGGTGAGACCTACTGGAGGCAGGCATTCAATGCGGACTTTCTTGTTGATGAGGGTGTAATTGACCCGGAGGACCGCGAACTATTCTGGTACGCAGAAACAGCGCAGGAGATATGGGATGGAATACTTCGCTGGTATGAGGAAAGCGGAGAACCTGTGTTCCCGGCGGAATGATTTTGGGCCACCAAATCCACAATGAGCATTTGAATAAACATAGCACATTACAATCCATAATAGTTAATAACTATATTTATGTTTCGTGTGATCTATTGACAACAGGTCTCAAATATCCTCATTAATTTCATCCCAGTGAAGTCCGGTACCACCGCTATGACCACATGTATTGTCAAATGGAAAAACCGCAAACAGAAGTCTGATTTACTTACCGAATTGAATTTCAAGGGTTGACATTAGAGCTAAAACAGGATTTCTGTGGCCGGACTTCTCATCTACCGGCCATGTAACTTCCGGCTCGATCTCGAAAAAAAGCCATGGCCGGTAAAAATTAAGACGATATAGTACTCCGACCCGGTAATTTTCAATTGTCCATTCCGGATCATTCACTCCCCACACACTCGTATCAAAGGAAATTGCGCTCTTTCGTGTTAGTAGTGTAAAATAACTTATTCCTGTATCCCATTTTACTCCGGGTGTGTCATCTATATAGTTAATGCTGCTGCCCCACCGTACAAGTGAAAACGTACTGATATTTCGTTCGACTTCAAATCGCACGGTGTTGGAGAAATGTTCAACGGCCCGGTACATAGCTATTTCCGATAACCGGATAATATTAGCCTTTCCTAATTTCTTAGAGTACTGATACCGCATCCTGAAGAAGGCATTCGGGTGCATATTAATTTTGACGCCACTATCAACACTGATCAATAATGCAAGAGACTTGATATACGGATCTATCCGCACCCCAATGATGGGTTGTCTGACCCCCGTCTTCTGATTGAGACCAGGTTCAGGTTGAATGGGCTGACCTTGCTGGACGGTGCTTTTGTCAATTTCAGATCTTGACTCTATATATAAACTCGCATGTCTCAGTGTACTTTCCCATCTGGGTAAATCAAGAGAAATGGAGAAATCGGAAGCATATGCGACTTTCAGCCCCTCTGTCAAACGGGCTGAATTTCTAAACATGATAAAAGCACCAGGCCGGAGATCCAGCAAAACATGGTCTTCACCAAAGAAGCTGTCAAACCAGACTGCTGGTTGACAGGTCTTTTCCTGCACCATGGCATGTATACGGTCAAGCCATGTTGCTCCGTCTGTCATGACGCTATTGCACACATCTAATTGCGTCCCTGACAGCTCCGGTGATACAGGTACAGATGTCGGCGACTGGTCGGGTTCAGACTCCTGTTGTTCTTCAGGCGAAGGCTGGTTCTGCGGGGTGATTGTTTCTGCGACCACAAGTTTGCTGTCCGTCGAAGCATAAATTACTGCAGTGCGATCCGGGGATCCAGCTCTTGCTCTATATACACCGGCAAAGAGAAAGATGAAAAAAAACGCAGCTATCTGAACCCCGGCTGTCTTCACTAAATATCCGGAAAGGAAACTGATCTGCCATTTACCCCACCCAGCCAAGGACATCAGACTCATGTACGAGAATAACTTCCTTACCATCCAGATCAACTTTTGTCGTTCCATATTTCTCGAAAAGGACCTGATCTCCCGGTTTAAGTTCTGTGGGCTTGAAAACCTTTTCCTCTTTTCCCGATGGCTTATTACCCCACTTCTTTCCCGGCGCCTCCCAGCGCCCCTTCCCTACAGCCAGAACTTTTCCTTCTACAGGTTTCTCCTTAGCAGCGTCAGGGATGATTATACCGCCCGCGGTTACGTCCTTCGCCTCTGCTGGCTCGATCAATACCCAATCCTGTAATGGTCTAATCCTCATTGTGATACCCCCTCATTTAAATTATTTGTTTATCTATGCTGGAATTATACCCGGTTCAATAATGAAGTGCAACAGACAGATGGACAAGCATACTGTTGACGACTGTAAAGTCAGGGGGTAGAATGTTTGAGATTGAGGAAAGACTCTGACTGTCAGAGATCACATTTTATTAGAGGTAATTCTTGGACACGAGCACTAATAACGACAAGAGCATTTCATACCATATTTTACCAGTATCATCAAACCTGCTTGGACTCTGTTTTGTTATATTAAGCTTCATTAACGTGTCGCATCTTAAAGCATCTACTGTAATAGATGATTTGCTTGTAATTCCTATTCTGCTGTTCATGACAGCAAGCATATTATCATATGTGTCTATTCGTGCAGTGCGCAGGACAGATACCTATGAGAAAATTGCAGACTATTTTTTTCTTTCCGGATTAGGTTTTCTGACAATTACCTCCTTGATTATTGTATTTGAAGTTATGGTTTGATAGGACGAAGGCCCGCCGCAAGCCTGGCCTTTTCTTCTCTCATAGTCATCGTCATTCAATACTTTAAGGCCGCCAAATGCGGCCATCCCCTTCAATTAATAAAGATGCTTCAGAAGGCCCGGAAGAACCAGCTTCATAATTCGGGAATTTCCCCGGCTCTAAGGTTGATTCAAGCATTTCTATCACAGGAGTGAGCAGGGCCCATGTAAGCTCTACTCCGTCCTCCCTGACAAACAACATCTGGTCACCTCGCATGCACTCGAGCAACACCCATTCATAGGCCTCCAGGTGTATATCTTTTTGGTAAGAGAAGTCCATGGAAACCGGATTTATACATACCTTTGATCCCGGCTGTTTTGTCTGGAGGATAAGGCTCATGCCTTCATCAGGCTGCACCCTCAGGATAAGTGTATTCGGGGTGATAGGTTGTTCTAAAAGACCTGAAAACATCATGTGCGGCACCGCCTTAAAATGAATAGAAATCTCAGTACTTTTCTTATGAAGCCTTTTACCGGACCGCAGAAAGAACGGGACTTCTTTCCATCTCCAGTTATCAATGAATATCTTCATTGCAGCAAATGTCGGGGTTATAGATGATGGAGAAACCCCCTTATTTTCCCTGTAACCTGGAACAGTCTCATTGTTAATAGTACCCTTTCCATATTGCCCTAAAACGACATATTCATCGAGTCTGTCCAGCGGTAATGGTCTCAACGACCGGAAGAGCTTGACCTTTTCATCCCTAACCATCTCTGTCCCAAACAACGGTGGAGGTTCCATAGCTGTTATGGCAAGGAGCTGAAACAGGTGATTGGGGAACATATCCCTTATTACTCCGGCATCCTCATAATACCCCACCCTCTTCTCTATCCCCACTGTCTCGGATGCGCTTATCTGAATATGATCTATGTATTTATTATTCCACAAAGGCTCAAAAATGGAATTAGCAAAACGGAACATTATAATATTCTGTACGGTTTCTTTTGCTATGAAATGGTCAATACGGAATATCTGACTTTCATCAAAATAGTGTTTAAGCAGTCTGTTCAGCCTTTTAGCTGAAATGAGGTCACGGCCAAAGGGCTTCTCAATAACAATTCGCGTATAGTTGCCCTGTCCTTCTTCAGCAAGTCCTGTGATGCCGAGACTGGATATAACGGTTTCAAAGGCTATAGGAGGTAGTGACAGGTAAAAGATGCGGTTTCCATTAGTCTCATGTCTTTTTTCTAATGCGGTTATCTCATTTCTAAGTGTTTGATATGACTCGATGGAAGAATAATCAAAGGTCGTGTAATAAATCCTGTTTGCAAAATCATTCCAGCAGGTGCTGTCAAAATCCTTCATAACTGCACCTGATACCTCCATTGACATTGCCTCGCGGAATTGCCCTGAGTCCATCTTAGTGCGGCCTGAACCGAGGACAAAGAAATTATCTGGCAGCAGGCTGCTCTTATGGAGTCTGTAAAGAGCCGGGATAAGCTTTCTTTTTGAGAGGTCTCCTGAGGCCCCGAAAATAACCAGGCAGGATGCCATAGGCATCTCTATTTCACAGCCGCAGACTGTTCGATATTCGCAAGTTGATGCCATTTCCTTACACCTCCGTATTTACCATCCATCATATTTCTTGTCAATTACTTAAAAACTGTTTTATACGCAGCCGGCGAAGATGACGGCAGGGATTGACGAAACATTATATAAAAGCGATCTTATCTGTTGCATCAATTACAACAAATATCTTTTCAGTATTCCAATCTGAATCCGATGGAAAGAGGAAAAAACCCCTTCTGTCTCTTGAATACCCTGTAGTATATCCTACGATGGATTCGCCGTCTTTGAATTTAACCTCAATTTTTTTCCCAAGACCCCTTCTTTCTTTATCTTGTCGTTCCGTGTATTTCTTATCTCCTTCGAACGTCTTCACGAAGAAGATTCCCTTAAGCTTAGATATATCGATTTCAAAAGTCTTCCCGGTGCCGTATTCTTTAATATGGAAAAAATCCTTGTTCGGGAAGAAATCTTCTATGATGCCTTTCAAGATATTCCCGCTATTGAAATTAAGAACTACCTTATTATTCATATTCATCCTCCAGTCTCGTTGAATATAAATACATCCACCATGAAAATATCACAGATGACCACGTGAAACAACTCTTGAAAGACATTTATTTAATGTGTTATATTGCCTTGCTTTTTAACAGATAGAATATTATAGTAAAACATTGCCGGGGTTTACGAAAGAAAGACAAAGACAATAAATACATTATATGAAACATTATAAGAAATCTTCCGCGGAATAAACCTTCCAGTCCTGATTGATACCAACATGAAAACAGACAGCGAATCTCAGGGAATCCCCAAATTGAAACAGCACACCGACAGAAATCTCATTCGCATGACATCCTCTGAAATCCGCTCGACAATGTCTCTTTCAACGATATTTGCCATGCGTATGATGGGGCTGTTCATGATCTACCCTGTATTCTCTGTATATGCAGAGCAACTACGCGGCGTTACTCCGCTTACCATCGGACTTGCGCTCGGCGGTTACGGACTCAGCCAGGCCATTTTCCAGATCCCGTTTGGCATGCTCTCCGACCGGATCGGACGCAAGCCTGTCATTACGGCTGGCCTCCTGATCTTTGCGATGGGCAGCGCTGTAGCGGCGATGTCGGATTCCATCCTCGGAGTGATTCTGGGCCGAATCCTCCAGGGCGCCGGAGCGGTCGGTTCCACCATCCTGGCCATGATAGCCGATCTTACCCGGGAGGAGCACCGTACCAAGGCCATGGCCATCCTCGGAATGACCATCGGTGGCTCCTTTGCCCTGGCCCTTGTGCTGGGACCGGTACTGAACGGCTTCATAGGGGTTCAAGGGATTTTCTGGCTGACCGCCTGTCTGGCCCTGACGGGCGAGGTGGTTCTGATTGCCGTTGTACCGCGGCCTGCCCGGGAGAGTCTGCACAGCGATGCCGAACCGGTTCCGGCCCTTTTCCGGAAGGTGCTGACCGATGGCCAGCTCTTGCGGCTTGATTTTGGAGTCCTGTCCCTTCATGCGATCCTCACCGCCAACTTCGTCGCCCTGCCGATTGCGCTCAGGGATGCCGCTGGTCTGGATGTAAAGCATCAGTGGTATCTGTATCTTCCGGTTCTGGCAGCGGCGGTGGTCATCATGCTCCCATTTATTATCCTGGCGGAGAAACGCGGAAAAATAAAACCGGTATTCCTCGGAGCCATCCTTTCTCTTGTGGTGGCGGAACTGATATTGATGGAGTGGCATCACAGCCTGGTTGCCGTAACGGCGGCATTGATCGTTTTTTTTGCCGCATTTACCCTTATGGAGGCCAGTCTCCCCTCCCTGATATCCAAGGTAGTGCCTCCGGATGCCAAGGGGACGGCCATGGGGGTCTATTCGAGCTCACAATTCATGGGAATTTTCATTGGCGGTACAATCGGCGGCTGGGTGTATGGCCGTCATGGATTGGGGGGAGTTTTCGTTTTCACTGCCCTGCTGGCGCTAATCTGGTTTTTCATCGCTGTCTCTATGAAGAAACCGGACATCAAGACCGGTTGAGACAGCTTCTATCGTTTTACTGACAAACTCAGATTTAATAAGCTATAATCAAAAACGTGGAATGATAACAGGGGATAAGGAGATGCCGTATAAAATCCTAATTATCGAGGATGACGCTGATATTACAAACCTCCTTAGGATCAACCTGCAGGACATGGGCTATAAAGTCACGCTGGCACATGATGGCATGATTGGTCTTCAAAAGGCGACATCAGATAAACATGATCTGATCATTCTCGATATCATGCTCCCTGGAATAAACGGGTTGGAAATATGCAGACGTGTCCGCGCAGCGACAGACTATACCCCTATTCTGATGCTTACATGCAAGTCTTCCGAGCTGGATCGTGTACTCGGCCTTGAAATGGGGGCCGATGATTATTTGACTAAGCCATTCAGTATAATGGAACTTCTGGCGCGTGTTAAAGCGTTATTCAGGAGAATGGAGGCGCTAAATTCCCCACATGAAACAACTCGGCAAAAAAAACTCAGACGTGGTGATATAGACATTGATCCGGAAAAGAGAACAGTGCTGAAGAAGGGGGAACCGATACATCTGACCGCAAAAGAGTTTGACCTCCTCTATCATTTTGCCGGACATCCCGGCAGGGTCTACTCAAGGAGCCAGCTACTCGACATAGTCTGGGGTTCCGGCTTTGAGAGCTATGAACATACAGTAAATTCACATATCAACCGCTTAAGGGCAAAGATAGAAAAGGATCCAGCTAACCCCGACCATATTCTGACAGTCTGGGGGGTGGGTTATAAATTCTCCGACAATTTAATGGAGGAATAGTCCTGTGCTGAAAACCCTCTACGGAAAGATCGTCCTTATACT
>JADLDG010000009.1 GCA_020846775.1 Nitrospirota bacterium | reverse complement strand
GACTTCTGCCATATTTTAATGAAACGTACAGTAGTTTTAACCCTGACAGGGTTTGAAACCCTGTCAGGGTTGTTGGGTTGTTTTGCCCTGATCCCTTGAACGGTTACAAAAAATCGGGAATGCTCCCCTTTTGACTTGAATGTGCCTTTATTCTCTGATTTGCCAGCTTTACATATTCAGGCTCAATGTCATACCCGATATAGTATCTTCCGTCCTTACGGGCGGCAAGGCAAGCGGTTCCACTGCCACAAAACGGGTCCAAGACAACATCTTCCTTGAAAGTATATAGCTGAATTAGGCGGTGGGGCAGTTCCTCTGGAAAGGGGGCCGGATGGCCGATACTGCGTGCGGATACAGCGGGGAATGTCCAAACACTTTTTGTCCACTCAAGGAACTCTTCTTTGGCTATTGTGTCTTTTTTGCTTCCTCGTTTTCTTGAAAACGATTCTTTTGAAAAAACTAAAATATATTCGTGAATGTCTCTCAATACCGGATTACCCGCAGATAACCAACTGCCCCATGCTGTTGAAGGACTGGCGCTTGATGCCTTGTTCCAAATGATTTCACCACGCATAAAATAGCCGATTTCTTGCATATCCTCTATGATATAGCTGTGGAGCGGTATATAAGGCTTCCTGCCGAGATTGGCGACATTAACACAGGCCCGTCCACCTGTTACAAGTTTCTTGTATGTCTCTGCGAACACTCTCTTTAGTAATACCCTATATTCATCAAGGGAAAGGTCTTTGTCGTATTCTTTCTTTACATTATAAGGCGGTGATGTGACCATTAAATGAATGCTGTAGTCAGGAATATCATCCATTACCTCGATTAAATATACAACTGCTTAAAGGACTCTTCCCATCTTGTCTTTAAAAAAATCTGATTTACAGGATAAGGTTTGTTATTAAAACTGACCGTAGTAAGCCAACTATTAACAGTAAACTCGTTCGTTACATTAGCGAATTCAAACTGGTTGTGGCAATTGCCACAGACGATAACCAGATTTTTCGGATGATGTCCTTGATCGGGATTAATATGATGTATTTCAAAATACGGTTTATTATCCTTTTTCAGAAACCAAAAATCACACACTTGGCAATGTCCTTGGTATAGCTCTCCTAACAAAACTCTTATATTAGGCGGTACATCCTCTTTTACCCTATCTGAATACTTATTTATGTATCGTCTTTCTTTAATCGGTGTAGACTTAATCAGCCGATGGTATTCACCAAGTACCACTTTCTTCTTCTCCAAATCAGCCCAGTTAGCAAGAGTTATTATATTTTCGGATGCCTCATTTTCACTTTCGGCTTTATCTAAGCTACTTTGCAGTTCCTGCGTTTTTAGCAGAAACTTTTGTTCAGGAACCAAACGATAGATAAAGTGCTTCTTATCTATCAATTGGACAACGATTTCATCGCCGTCTTTGAGTTTATTTTCCTTGTACCATTCCGCCATCCCGCCAATCCTGCATTCTCTAGTACTACTGGTGTATGGAGAGTAACTCTTATTATGCAGAACAGCCGACTCGTCCAGAAAAACCTTAATGGTTGTCTTGTGATCTGGAAACCATCGTATTAATGAAACAGGAATAGCTATTAAACCCTTGTCTATGCGGCTTTGGGTTACTTTAATAGTTGCATAGCTATAGTTAATCTTGCTTTCGGTCTTAATCATTAGCGTTTGGCTTTACCTCATCGCAGTCTTTCCAGTCCTCTAATGTGGTTAATATTTCATCTTCATGGATAGGCATATTTTCCGCTTTTTTATACGCCGCACCTTTACTTGTAGCCTCTATTTCATAAGTACAATATCCAGAGAAGTATCTTCTAACAGTAAATTTCATTTTCACACCTCACTTTGTAAACCTTCAGTTAATAACTCGTTAGTAATGGGTGTATTGCCCATAACAATAATCGGGATTGCAGCAGCCTTAAAACTCGAAACCCTTATATTTATACTTTTACCAATGGCCTTTAACATTGAATCGGAGCGTAAAAGACCCGGATTGCCCTGATGGGTCTTATAATCTCCAACGCAAGACAAGGCTTTGCCTTGGAGTTCCCAATTCCAAACAATAGACATCTTTACCTCAATTATAGCTACAATGTCTTCTGGTTGCTGGTTGCTGGTTGATATTCTTGCTCTTTGAGATGACAACATCGGCAGGAGACATGTTTGTCAGGGCAATCGCGTCACAGATTGCGCCTTGAACGGCAAACAGTCCCTTATCTTTGACGACTTCTTGGATTAAATCTGTTGTCCATTTTTCTGTAAAGTTTCCGATGAGGGCATTTCTGCTTTGAAGGGTACTTTTCTTGCCGTCATAGTCTTTGGGCCAGTAGGCGAGGTATCTATTTTTATCGGTTACATAGAACAATTGCTCAGGAGTGGCGAATTTAACAGATTCAGTGAAGAATTTCTTTTCAACTTCCTTATTCCAGAGTTCCATAATGTGGGGATTCTACATTCTTTTGATTAAAATATAAAGTCTTTTCTTTGGGTAGGATGCATTTCATTATTCACGCATAACATGAATTAGCCGTACTAACAGCTGTCTTATTTTACGGCTATTAGTACTTATAATACGCTTACTGGAGACTTATTATACGGCTATTAGGGCATATAATAAGGTTCACGTATATTGTGCTGACAATATACCTTAATTACCAGAACAGTGCAAAGCTTTTATCTTTTCCATAATGAAAAGGAACTCCTATGCCAAAACCAAAATTGCTGGATCAGGTTCGGGATGCAATCAAGGTATAGCACTACAGCGTGAGAACAGAAGAGGCGTATGTTTATTGAATTAAACGATTTATTCTTTTTCACGAAAAAAACGATATCCATTACGCATAGTTCCTTAACATTCATAACCCCATTTCTTTACAAAACTTTCGTGATCTCGTCTACCTTAAAGGTAGGCATTCTTACTAGTTTCCCATTTCTGCAAAGCCTCAATCCCGCGGTTTTCTTCGTAAGCTTGCCGATCTGAGTGCATGCGATATCATGCTTCGCAAGGACGGAGACAACGTCTTGCGTGTCTGCCGGATCGAGTGCAATCAGCAGCGACCCCGACGCAATGAGGCCAAGCGGGTGGATGCCGAACAACTTGCATATCTGTTCAGTCTCTTTATAGTATGGGATCTTTTCTGCGTAAATAACGGCCCCCGTTCCAGATGCCTTTGTTAGCTCCAGAATGCCGGTAGACAGTCCACCCTCCGTTGGGTCATGCATGGCATGAATGCTGGCCGCTTTATTCGCCAGCAAGGCATCTGCAACGATGCTTAAACCGGGCTTGTCAATGAATGCCTGTGCCCTTTTGAGAAACCGGCCGCCAAGATGCTTCCGGATGAATGCAGACTTCTCACGCGCAATAATGGCCGTTCCTTCAATGGCAATCCTCTTGGTGAGTAAAAGAGCATCACCTGGTTTTGCATTTGAGTTTACCACAAGCTTGTCCCTTTCAACTTCACCCAGCATGTGGCCAACGACAATGGGACGGTCGATCTTATAAGAAATTTCGGTGTGTCCGCCGCACAGGGTGATGTTGAGTTTTTGGGCCGATTTCATAATGTCTTGAAATAGGTGCGTGACCAGCTTTCTGTTTGTCTTTCTTTCGGGGAGCAGGAGTGTTGCCAGGAACCACTTG
>JADLDG010000008.1 GCA_020846775.1 Nitrospirota bacterium | reverse complement strand
TTGGTAAATTCTTATGAGGTGTGCTCATCACACCCCTGAATCTAAGATGCATGGAGCCGAGGAGGGGAATTGAACCCCCAACCTACGCATTACGAATGCGTTGCTCTACCATTGAGCTACCTCGGCATATCAAGCACTTACGAAACACCCTCCGGCTCTGGTGCCGGATTTGGTGCCGGTTGCAAATACTCCATCATCTTTTGAGCAGCCGCTTTCAGGTCATCCTCTGAGACAATATTGTATCTGTCAAACACCGACCTTGTCTTATGGCCGGATATAGTCATGGCTACAGAATCGGGGATCCCTGCCCTAACCATGTTCCTTATACCAGTACGCCGGAAATCGTGAAACAGCATATTTTCAAGTCCTATCTGCTTAGTTGCCCTACTCCACGCAGAGCGCAGGGTTTTTATCCTCTTACCTTCCTTATGGCATACCCAGGGACAGGATTGTCCCTGCCATTGCCAGGCTTCCCAGGCGGTTGAGATCATATCATAAAGCTCTCCATATAGAAATATTTTTCTCTCTGTTTTGTTCTTAGTCAGCAGCGGTGAGAGGGTTAACTGCTTATTTATGACATCAACCTGCTTCCATGTAAGACTTAGTATCTCCCCGGATCTCATCCCGGTATAATAGGCAATGGTGACAGGCAACTTGGCATATTCAGGCAATGCACCCCTTAGTGAGAGAAATTCATCCTGCTCAAAGAATCCTGTCCGGACATTGTTTTCCTCAAGGTGCGGAATATATGGGACGCTGGTTACTTTCTTAGGTGTGCGCTCCATGCCCAGGGTAAACATTCTGCTTAAAATCTTTAACTCCCGGTTAATTGTCCCATTCTTAACACCCTGTTTCTGCCTCTTGATAATATAGGCATTGATCAGGTCTGAGGTTATATCCGTTACATGACATTCTCCAAAGAACTCTTTAAGCCTTTCTATATTCTCTTTTGCCCTCACAATGGACCTTCTGCCGTTTATCTCATAATCAGTAATGAGATCCTGAGCAAGCTCCCGGAATGTTCCCTTTGTGGCCGCGTATTTCTCAGGCCACAGGCGTCCTTCCCTCTGCTCTGTCTTTAGTTTCTCATAATACGCCTTTGCTGCAGTCTTTGACCCAACCCTCTTTCGTATCTCACGACCCCGGAAGAATATCCTTACCCACCATATACCGCTATCAACAGGCCGCTCAAACACTCCCTTATCCTTTGAGTTTTGTCTTGCCATGACTGACCTCCTTTTGCCACTTATTGAATTCTCTTAAAACCTTCTTATACTCAACATCATTCCCTATTTCCTTTAGATACAGGAGACGGTTCTGAAATTGCTTCTTCTGCCTGATCAGTTCTTTCTCTTCAGGCGACTTGCTTTCTATATATTTCTTTTGAGCGCCTGCATCCTTACAGCTTTTATAACGCTTTAATAAACTCTTTAACCTGTCAATGTTTTCTGTCCTTGAGGACTCATATCCCTTAACATGCAGAAAATCGGCAGGTAATGTTCTATCAGCTGGATCGTGTAGTAACAGCCTGTCAGTGGGACGATCACAGTATATTTCTCTTGCATCATGAGATACAAACAGTTCCCCACAATAGGCGCATGTTTTAATCTCTTTCTTATCCCTGATAAGTTCTATCAATTCAATGTAACAACGTCCGGGAAGAGTCCTGCAATGATAGTTTAACTGTCCTGATGATGGGTTATACGATAAGGATATGGAAGCGAGATGCTTACTTTGTGACTCATCCAGTAATCTTACATCCTTAAAAGGCTTTCTGACAGGCATATCCTTTTTGTAATACCATTTATAGAATAGCTTGACAGCGTCCTGATCTTCCTGCATACGCTCCTTGTTACGTTCATAAAATTGTTTAATAAAACTCTCAGAGAAATTCCATTGGTTGTATTCTCTCATGTATATATCTTTAAGTTGCTTATCAAGAGGAAATTTATAATCACTGTCCTGATCTAAATACGCAAACACATTAAGGCCAACCTTCTCAGTAATAACCTGGAAGCCTTCATAGCTTGATAAGTCAGCCTTCATGAAGTCTAAAAAGACCGGGGCATGTACAACACCATGACGAAGGCTAAAACCATTCTTTGCCGGAACAGGAATAACATCTATATACCACCCTTCGTATGATTTCTCTTCAATAATCATAATTACCTCATTCAGGGTTCAGACAAGTGACTTTTAAATAACGCTTGTCAGATGACCTATTTAATGCCTATTACGATTGACTGAAGTATAAACCTTCAGGTAAGCTATGTCAAGAGTAACAAGTAGCAATCAATAAACTTATTAATAAGGGGAGGTTTTCATGAAAAGTAAAAAACTATTACGACCAGAAGAATATGCGGAAGGGACGGGCCTCAGGCTGTCAACAGTAAGACGGCACATCCTTGAACGTCGAATCGAAACGGTCAGAATTGGAAGAAGCGTGAGGATTCCAATTGAGGAGATGGAGCGTATTATTGATGAAGGATTCAGGCCACGTATTCAGCCAACAAGCGACACGGGCCGGGCCGGGAGATGAGCGGGGCTGCGGTGGGTCAGCAGGGAAATGTCACGTCCGGTAAACACCTGACGACAAAAGCTATTCATGCCGGAATTGATTTTCTAAAGCAACTGTTTAAGGACACTGAGCATGAGGTTGAAATCCGCTTCCTACCCTCGAAGGAACAATTCTTTTCAAAAAGTTTTGATGAGATCAGCGATAAAATAAACCAGAATATCCATATGCAAAACACATACTTTGGTTGTTGTACCAGGGAAGGGAAAAAAGGCACGAAGCAGGGTTGTCGGGAGGTTCCTGCACTATGGATTGACATTGACTACAAGGACTTTGCTGGCGGCAGAGATGAGGTAATGGCGCTCATTGAAACAATGATACCGCCTTCGGTGCTTAATGATACGGGAAACGGTTGTCACGGCTACTGGCTGTTGAGGGAACCGGTTGAAGCGGTGGCGGCAGACATTGAACCCTATATCAAAGGGCTGGCCCGCCGTTACGGCGGTGATAGTAACTCAACGGACTTAGCGCGCGTATTAAGGGTTCCGGGAACGTACAATTATAAAGATGGACTCAAGAAACCTGTGACAATCATAAAAGCTGACTACGACATTAGGTACAACTTGTCAGACTTCGATGATCTGAAAATTGAAAATACAAACACTGCAAAGAACACTTCCCGAAATGATACCGTTGATATTATCTTAGAAGGTAAACGCAACACAACATTAACTCAATTGGCCGGAACTATGAGGCGTCCTGGGATGGCAGAATGTGAAATTGCGGCAGTGTTACATGCTATTAACAGGAACCGGTGCAGACCGCCGCTACCTAATGCTGAAGTAGATGCGATTGCGAAAAGCATTGGAAAATATGACAACACTCAAAAACCTTCCGGTGAGGATAAGCCGTACATAACTGATAGTTTTGGTAATTTGTTCAAAATGAAGTGGGTTGACGGTGAACTGTTTCCGATCATGATTGCAAATTTCGATGCGAGGATCAGTGAAGAAATAATTGAAGATAATGGTACAGAGATTGTAAATATATATTCTATTGATGGCACTTGTAAAGGAAATACATTGTCGAAAATAGATGTCCCTGCTAATCAGTTTACATCCCTGAGCTGGCTTCATAAGTGGGGAAGCGGCGTCATAATTGAACCGGGTCAAGCTAATAAAGATATTGTACGCCATGCGATACAGACGCTCTCAAAGGATGTCATTAGAACCACTTGCTACACGCACACTGGCTGGAGGGAGATTTCAGGTCACTGGTGTTACTTAACGACCGGTGGTGCTATTGGTGGAGATGGTATAAGAGTAAAGCTGTCGAGAGAGCTTCAGAGATATTCACTGCCAACAATACCGTTAAAAGAGCTTGAGTCTATAAAGGCAAGCCTATCGTTTATTGATGTTGGCAATAGATGCGTAACATTGCCACTTTGGAGTTTTACTTATCTCTCATTACTGACATCGTTGCTGGAACCATATCCAAACTTCTCAGGATATATAGCTGGCGATACAGGAACATTCAAAACCACTCTTGCGGTATTATTGCTTTCGCACTTTGGGACATTTAATGCTACTCACTTATCAAATCTTAGTGACACCGCAAATGCACTTGAAAAGCGGGCGTTTACCCTTAAGGATGCGATGCTCTGCATTGACGACTACCACCCGTCAACAAGTAAAATCGGCAGCCAGCAGATGGAAGCGACTGTACAGAAAATAATTCGTAGTTGCAGTAACAGGACTGGACGGCACAGGCTCAATTCCGATTCCACGGAGAAGGGAGCGTATGAGCCACGAGGGGGAATTCTGTTTACAGGTGAAGAGATTCCACAGTTACAGTCAACGATTGCAAGGCTGATGGTCAATGAGATTAAAAAGGGCGATATTGACAGGGCGAGGCTGACAGCACTACAGGCACAAGCACATCTTCTGCCGCATGCGATGTCTTCCTTTATACACTGGATCAGAGAAAACATGAAGGATGTACTGGCGACATTCCCAACACGGTTTATTCAATTAAGGGATAAGGCATTCAGAGACGATGCACATAAAAAATTGCCAGACCAACAGGCGTTTCTACAATTTGCTTTAGAGACTGTCTTGTCTTGGATGACCGACCGGAAGGTCATATCAGAACTTGAAGCATCATCCTTATCTCAAGAGGGTTGGGGTATTTTCACAAAATTAGCGGATAAGCAGAACCGGCGCATTGAATCTGAGGATCCAGTTGACAGGTTTAAAGAAATTCTCCGGGTATTGATAGCACAAGACAAGATCAAGATCGAAGAGAAGGATGATAGTCTCACCAGCAAGGTTATAGGCCACGAAAAGGGCGAGCTTATAGGGTACTACGATGAATTATTTATTTATCTACTGCCACCAGCATTATGGCATGGCATACAAAAATATTCGATTGCTGAGGGGACATGCTTCCCATTCTCGAAGAGAACATTCTTCAGGATGCTGGCAACCAGGGGACTGATAGTAACCGCAGACGATCAAAATACATTCCCGGAATGGATCAGGGGAAAGACTGTCAGAGTCTTAAAATTTGCTGGTCATAGCATATTAGGGACTGAAATCAGTAAGGAACGTAAGGAAAATGAATAAATCAGTAAGGAAAATGTTATTGATAAATAAGGGTTTTATGCCATTTCTTACTGTTCTTACTGTTCTTACTTCAATTATACATATAACCCCTTATATTTTGGCTGAGCTTACTTATTGTCCCTTTATATAAAACCTATAGTGGGGGTATGTCTATAATTAAAGTAAGAACAGTAAGGAAAGTAAGGATTCCTTATTTATCAAATAGTTACAACTGATTATTGGGATTAAAATCAGTAAGGAAATCAGTAAGGATTGAAAAAAGAAGTAAGGAATCTACAGGGGGGGCAAATGGGACTAAGATCATGGGTATTACAGGAACCGTTAGATCAGATGGCAGCAGATGTACGGGATATTCTGAAAACCATCCTGCATATGCCACTGTCAGAGTTTAGAAAATGTGGTCTTCGGAACGTTAATTGAGACGAAGGAAAGGGAGGGATAAACATGAGATGCAAAATATGTCATACAGAAATTCAGGAATTCATAATTCACGAAAACCAGAACCCGAAAGGCCGGATCATCCGGCGTTATGAATGTTCTTGCTGCGGGCCATTGCACTTTGAAACCTTGCTGCCGGTGACGGGTGATGCAAAATGAGTCAGGCGGTAAAGATAACACAGGCAGCCAAGGAATTACGGAAAACACCAAGCACTATCAGGCGCTGGATTCGTCAGGGCTGTCCCACCGTCCAATTAGGAGAAACGGGCAGGGAGGGCAGTCTTGTCATTCTTGAGGACATTAAGCTATGGCGGGCCGGTATTCAGAGGAACGATGATATTGTCATGGACAAAGTTGCCATTGCTCTACTCGATGCACTTAAACGTGACGGTGTCCATGAGAGGGCCGGGACGTCAGAGCGACAGGCAGCAATGATTCTCTTACTTGCCTTTAACCGGTACTTTAAGAACGAGAAGCTCCGTGAAATAGATAGAGACGACAAGTTGCCGGATGCAATCGTCCAAATTTGCACGATTGCGCTATACTGAGGCTAAAATTAAATTTGGAGGTTACAATATGGACATACTACAGCAATCGCAGATTAAAAAAGCGACAGAGCTCCTCAACTCGGCAGCGAGGCAGGAGAAAATCAACGACAGTATTGGATTATCGGACCGTGAGATTAAACGGTATTCGATTCTGTCCGGCATAAAAGGCAAATATGACTCAATTATAAACCGGTCCTCCTTCAGGGATAGTTTCGAGGCTGAATGTCACGACACGATTGCAAAGCGTCTTGGAATACCAATCAGTGACGGACAATTCTACGTTCCGGCAGAGATACTTTACAGGGACTTAACAGCGGGCATTTCAAGCGCCGGCGGCTACCTTGTCGGCTCAACGACTGGCGGCTCATTTATCGAAATATTGCGCAACAGGAGCGTTGTCTTTCGTCTCGGCGCACAACGTATGCCTGGACAGACTCAGCAGATACTTTTGCCGAAACAAACTGGCGCAGCCACAGCCTACTGGTTAAACTTAGAGGCAACAGCACCAACAGAAACCACACAAACGTTCGGACAGGTAGCGCTTACACCCAAGACTGTTGGCGCATACACAGAGGTATCACGTCAATTGCTTCTGCAAAGCGACCCATCAGCAGAGGCCATTGTGACAAGCGACCTTGCATCAGTTGTCGGCGTTGCATTGGACAGCGGCACAATCAGCGGCAGCGGTATGGCGGGACAGCCACAGGGCATAATGAACACAACCGGTATAGGGACCGTAACAGGGACCAGCCTCGGATATGACGGACTGGTAGAATTTCAGAGCGACGTTGCGACGGCAAGTGCTGTCCTCAACGAAGGCGCGCAGGGGTATGTAACAACTCCGGCAGTGGCAAAGTTATTAAAGACCCGGCAGCGGTTCACCGGGACAGACTCACCACTATGGCAGGGCTCTATAAGCTCCGGCATGATAGAGGGCGCAAGGGCAGTAAGCACTTTGCAAATGCCTACAGCGACCATGTTATTCGGAGACTGGAGTCAAATTGTAGTTGCAGAATGGGGTAATCTTACCATCGAAGTAAATCCGTTCGCAGACTTTAAGGCCAGAATAATCGGCGTCAGGGCAATGTGGTCAGTGGATGTCACTATCAGACATGCAGAATCTTTTTCAGTTGCGACTTCAATTACATAACAGGGGGAATAAATGAAACCATCTACTAAATTATGGAACTGGCAAAGGATTGAGAGCGCGAGAGAAGTTGAACGCAACCAGACTGCATTTTTACGGACAGCGCCTTTACCACAGAGCAACCCGGAGGCCATAAGGCCGACAAAGTGTAAAGTGTTAAGAGCAGCCTTCTGCATACATGGCAAGCCGGTTCAGATAGGGCAAATATTGATAATGCCTTACATTGACGCTGAATCATTACGGGCAACCGGAAAGGTTGAGATTATTGAGTGACTTGGGGGCAGTCAAGTGAGCTACCGGGACTGTCAAGGGCCTTCTTCCCCTACATACCACCGGCGGCATCGGTTATCGGCAAGGCGCCTTGTTGATTGGCAAACCCGACAGCTGGAAAACTCCTCCAGTTGCAATTGTCACGAAGATTCAAAGCGGAATTCTGCAGAGGCGTCCGCCGGATTCTGCCAGGTCACTAAAGAGACGGGGTACACTGGCGACCTCGTCTCAATGGTGATTGCGTAACTCAATGATAATAAAAGCAAAAGGTACTGGCTTTCAAGGGCTTTAATGCGGGGTGCGAAGCCGCAGGCTTTCACCAGCTACAGACAATTTTTTGATGTTTATGTTATTGTTTCATTATGAAACAGATGGAGTGTAAAATGACCAAAAAGGAATTATCAGAGCAACTCAATATCAGTCAGGTAACTGTCTCCCGATATATGGCAATGGGCCTGCCATACGAGAAGGCAAGGGGAAAGTGTCAGTTTGATCTTGATGAAGTTATACAGTGGCGGCGGGACAACATTATGCCAACTTATCGGACTAATAATCCACCCGGTGAAAAGGTTCCTACTTCGAAAGAGATTGCATCCTGGGCATTAAATTTCTCACTTGCTTTACTGAATTTCCTGCAAAACAAGTGTTGCAAAAAATGTCAAGCAAAATGGCTTCATGATGTTGAAATCGGCAAGTTTTATGTTGATGAAGTGTAAAAAATGTTCCGGTCTCTGTATCCCTGAGCGGGCTTGTGATGGGTCTTACACACTATCCTGTTTACGTTGCCTGAATTGCGGCGCAATAGTCTTCCCTGAGAGTGAGTCTATACCTTCCCCTTCCCATTAGAACGGCTGTTTGAGGGCTTCCTGTAAGCCTGTTGACGATATAATATTGTTAGTTTATAGTTGACTCTTCATAAGAGATACCCGATAATAACAATCAAAGGGGTGGCTATGCAGATTATTTTTACAATACAATTACCAGCGCAGGTTAAGAAAAGCGGTAAATGGTTTATATCATCCTGCTCTATCCTGGATGTTCACTCTCAGGGTGAGTCAGAGAAAAAGGCGCTTAATAATCTTGTTGAGGCATTAAGGCTTTTCCTTGTATCCTGCTTTGAGAGGGGAACCTTAGATGAAGTCCTTAGTGATTGTGGATTCACACCCATAGAGGTAAAGGGGCCGGTAAAAGCTCAACCCTTCCCAAAAAAATATAAAAGCATCAATGTTCCTCTTCCCTTTAGTCTTAAAGGGAGTCATGCCCATTGTCACGTTTAACCCCTGTTCATTGGAAGACCTTAAAGTGTATTTTTGAGAAGGCTGGCTTTATTTATAAAAAGACTGAAGGAAGTCATCATGTTTTTGAAAAGGAAGGGGTTAAGCGTCCTGTCATTATCCCTAACTATGATGAGATAGGTCTTGATATAATAAAATCATGTATGCGAACTGCCGGCATGAGCAGGGATGAATATTTTAAATATTTAGATGAGTGCAAATAGTTTCGGTACGGTTCAGTAACAACCCTCTCCATCATCCTTAAATATGAAGGTTGTAAACCATTTTACACCCTTTACATTTGAGTCATCCAACTCATATTCCTGTTTAGCATCCTGGTATTCCCGGAGCAGGCGGTTGTATTCGGCGTGAGTGTCTATTATCTCAGAGACGGGTTTCACGAGTCAGATTATATCTATCTGCCGGGGACGGTGCAAGAGGAAAATATTCACACGATACCGGAATGGAGAATATTATAAGCTGCCTATTATGTAGGCAGGATTCTGGTGCCGGATTTGGTGCCGGTTCGGTGCCGTTTTTGGTGCCAGTTAGCAGTAATAGTCAGTAACAAGTAGTAGTAGACGAATGAACCGGAAAGCCTTGTGTTATAAGGCTAATGTAGCAATTGATAGCAGTCAGTAACACTATAAGACAATAGCATTTTTGGCATTACGAATGCGTTGCTCTACCATTGAGCTACCTCGGCAAATTTGTTATAACAGAAGAAAGTATTTGACTGGCATCTTTACTGCGGGACTCAGCCATGGTTACAACATCTTCATGCCTCAAAACA
>JADLDG010000007.1 GCA_020846775.1 Nitrospirota bacterium | reverse complement strand
TCCGTATCTCTTTTTGGGGGTTAAACACCGGTTTGGCACTGATGGTTGCGATGAGTCTTTTCCCGGGCGGCGTACTCCAACTTCTGGATGTGTTGAAAAACGGATATTGGCACGCCAGAGGCCCTGATTTCTCAGGTCAAAGGATCATGTGGACACTGGAATGGCTCCGTATGCCGGGGGACCTTGTCTTCATTGTATTAGGCGTTGTCCCTGCATTGATTGCCGTGATACTGACCTATATATCCATAAAAAGACAGCCGACTTCTACTCTTGCTTCTCGTAATCATTAATTAGCATACTTTTGATTTCTGATTCAGCAAAGTCAAAAATTGGGACCGCGTAAAGCGGCTTAAAGAAAGACACCATTGCTCACCTTCAAACAGATATTTGATGAGGCAATCCGACGATTTGACAAGCTGTATACAAAATAATATAATTCCATAAACTTAACACATTTGTTAATAAATATGGAACGTGCAATTGCAGAGAATCAGGCTAAAAATCTAAAAATAGATGTAATCCAGATTGTCAGGGAGTTCTGGGAGACTGTGATCCTGAAAGGGCTGTTTGATTCTCCTGAGGGGAAGTCGCTCATATTTAAGGGCGGAACTGCACTGAGGCTTGTCTATGGCTCGCCAAGGTTCTCCGAAGATCTCGGCTTCTCACTGACGGCAGACCGCTTACAAGACAAGTTTACCCACCTGATTAAAAAAATCATTTCACCCTTTCCTGAGCTTGTAATAACAGACCTTGAGGAAAAATATTATTCTTACCTCGGAGAGATAAAGATAACACTGGATTATTTACCGTCACCGTTCAGGATTAAGGTCGAAATATCAAAAAGAAGAGAAAGGGGATATAAATCTGATCTGGCGATGATATCTTCACCTGTCTCCACTGTCCAGTGCCTTGGCAGAGTGGCCACACTGGAACAACTCTATAAAGACAAGCTTGCCTGCCTTAAAGACAGGGCAAAGTCAAAGGATGTCTTTGATATGTGGTATATTTGCCAGAAATTAAGAAGACCTTATGAACCGCAGGATGTTTCAATACCTGTGAAAGAACTGGTGCGCGATCTAAGGAAATATCTTCCCAAAGATTTCTGGCCGGTGATTGATAAATTGAAGTCATGAAGACTATCGAGCTTATAAAAACGCTGGATCGGCTTAACAAACCATTCTACTCCATATCAGATATGGAAAAAATAACCGGTCTGTCCAGAAAAAGCCTATATGTGACATTGAACCGATTGGTGGATATGGGAATATTAGACAGGATAGGCACTGGTATTTATCGCACCTTTACGACAAAACCTTCCACTGAGACCATTGCCGCAACCCTTTACATGCCAAACTACCTCTCTTTCGAATCCGTACTTTCCAGATATGGTGTCCTTAATCTTATCCCGTATACTGTTACCTTCGCAACAACTAGAAAAACCAAAAGACTTACTATTGAAGGAAGGGATGTGGAATTCAGGCAGATCAAAAAAGATATCTTCTGGGGATACGAAATGCAGGGTGGAATCTATGTGGCAAAGGCTGAAAAGGCATTCCTTGACCTTATATATCTTGCATCAAAAGGAGTGGCATCCATAGACATGGATGAAATTAATTTAAAGAAACTCTCCATTACCGTCGTGAGAAAGCTATCAAGAAGATTTCCGGAATATACGCAGAACTACCTGAAAAAGATTATGATGATGATTCCTCCAATGAAATAGGCTTTGATAATTTAAGAGACTGTGCATGTGAGGCAGGGTTTGAATACAGCATTGTCATAGTTCCCGTTGTATTCACCAGAAATGAGTGTCCTTATGTTCTCTGCGATAGTAAGATTTCCAATAGCCTTCTGCTCAACAGCTTCAAGAAAGAAATCGCACCAGCTTTCCCAATCATAATGTTCGGACACATATCCAAATATTAGATATTGTTTTTAGCCGATTTATCTATGGACTTTCTTTTTTATTCTGCCGGTTATCATTGAAATATTTAAAGTCATCTTCTGATAGCTTCCAATACTTCCTTTGTATATAGGTCATAGACAGGCTTCCAGTCCTGATAAAGTTTGAAAACCATTTCCTCGTAATCTGTCCTTCGGTCATCATCGCGGCTGTAGATTAATTGACCGTTGATTGCCTCAGCCTGAATGATTACGCCGGTATCCTGAAGAAAGACAAGGTCTAAAGGAAATGGAGAGAATAAATCTGACAAGTCCGAATATAATTTTCCATAAAGCCTTATTCTTTCTTTTGTATCTGACACCGGTTGCAAAAAAACTACTCCGACATCAATGTCGGCAAGTGGATCAATAGTTACCGGCTGTTTATTATCCAGAAGATCAACCCCTTCATCGGCCATGGAACCAAACAGATAGACTGCAAGGATAGGATATCCCTCACAAATCCTGTGTAGCTCTATTTGCCCGCCGGCTTCTTCATTCATTTGTATCAAGAGACACTCTCCTGCTAACGGAATCTGTATTTCACTAACGGCACGGATGATTATAGGTTAGATAAATGCAAGATGTAAAGGTTTCTATAGGTCACGCTCGTCCAATACTCCTTCCATTGGAACGCCTAATGTCCCAGTGACAAATTCTATTATATTATTACACCTGCTGATAGCGCAGTAAGACGACCCCGTTTTTAAAAGAATTTGTCTCTAAAAGCTTCAGGTTGTGTTTCTCCTTAAGGTCTTTAAATAATGGTTTCCCTGCACCCAAAATGACAGGATGTATCAATACGTGGTATTCATCTATCAATCCCAGATTAGTCAGTTGCTGTACAATACTTGCACTCCCGGCAATTAATATATTCTTGCCCGATACCTGTTTCATCTTTTCTATTTCTTCCTTTTTGGTATGACCAGAGTTTTTTTAATGTCAGCATGAGCAACAAAGTATTGAAGTCTAACTTTCGCGGTAATGGACTGGCCTGTAACATAACGATGCGGTGCTGAAGGCCAGTCTCTGCTGGCTGCGCTTGTTAGCCAATGCTTATTTAGCGTTGGGATCATATTGCATAATCCCAAATGTGTTACCTTCTGTATCTTTTAAATAGGCCGCATATCCAACTCCGGTAATGGACATTTTTGGTTGAGTCACCTTACCCCCTGCCTTTTCAACCTTATCTATATATTCATCAATATCAGGCACCTCTATTGAGTTAACGACATTTTCTGTAAATTGCCCCCTTCGCATAATGCCACCATCAATCCCAGGTTCTTCTTTTTCACCTGTTGCGACTAACCAATATTCTATAGGACCTTCCCATTTGTTGATTTTCCACCCAAAAACCTCATTGTAAAATGATATGGCCCTTTCAGGCTCAGCTGCACTTATTTCAAAATGAGTAACTCTCGGCATGACATATCTCCTTTCCTTTAATATGGTTTACAAGTTAGTATCTAGTTTATTCAATTTTAACAGTCAAAATAATCAATTGCAAACTTACCTAATACCTCTTATTAGCAGGCTTTTATAAATCGGGAAATTATAGTTGTCTAACATTGACTCCAACTACCTGAGCCTCAATATAAACATTGAAAAATCCTGGCCTAATGTTTCAATGGAGTTATCTTTCCGGGATATTCCGGATAATATGACAATACTGCATATGATCCTGATCCCAAAGAATGGATTGATTTTTAAATCAGGAGGTGATTTATAATGAAGTGTGTGTTTTGTGGAGGTAAGTTAGAAGAGAATGTGGTTACATTTAAACCTCTTGTTCATCCTTTTGATATGGTTTGGGGTGCTGGTGCTCCCCGAAGGAGTCCTTCGGTGCTTAAATCTTCATCGATATCCCCCCAATGAATGCCATAACCTCCCCCGCAGATTTGCCAGTTCTTTCGTTGTTCCGGTGTTGCATTGAATAACCTGGGATACCAGGCAAGTGGTACAGAGATAATACGACCGTCCATTAAACTAACGCTTACGGTATCCTCAGTTATCTGGACACCCTTCACCCGTTCATCTGCTGCCAGTGCTAAAATACCCATACCATGCCTCCAACAATTTTGATTGATTTTCCAGAATTATAGATTGTATCTCTCTTAACTCCTTTGGGCTAAAACCAAAGTTACGTGCCAGACTTATCGGCTGTAACCAGAACTTGGCTGATAGATTCTCACGGTCAACATGAATATGCGGCGGCTCAGTTGTTTCATGGCTAAAAAAATAAAGGCGATAGTGCCATGTCTTAATACAGTTGGCATTATTTTATCCTGATTGTATGCAAGTAGAGCAGTTATGTCAATTAGGAGTATGCGATGATTATCGGTCTACGTTTTAATCTTTTCTTCCGGGAAAACCAGTGCCACAACCCTCTGAGTCGAATCAGTCTTATCAATCGGCGGGAGATTCATAGCCTCAACTTTATAGACAGGATGCGCAGGTATCTTCCAGTTTTCTGTCGCATTTGTAATCTCATTAGGATCCACCGCCCTGTAGACACAGGAATCATCCGGGACAGATTTATTTCGCGGAATAAAATATCTGAATCCGGGAGAGGGCACCGTATAAACAACCCTCATCTTAGGCGCCGTATCAGCCCCCCATCTTTTTTCATACTTCCTGTGCCCCGGCTCAAGAAAGACCGCTGCACAGACCTTAATTCCACTGCTGACCATCTTTATGATAGCAGCGCTCTTTGATGCCCTGAACAGTTCAGACAATGGAAGCACAGAACTCATGGTAAGGCCATATGCATTCAGGCTTTCATTGAAGTGATCCCCGGGAAGGAGCAGTTCAGATGCGGCTATATTACATAATACCTCAACCTCCCTCTCAGGGTCCGCCTTCTCATGCCTCTTTTCACGCCTACGTATGAACTCAGCACAATCCGGAAAGAATGTATGGGCAATCTCATGGCAAATGGAAAAGTTCTGCCTCTCAAGCTGTGTAATAGTTTTGTTTAAGAGGATCTTCAGGCGTCCATCCTCTGCGGGTACGATCATCGCATCAATAGAGGAGGGCAATTCGACAGGGACAATCCTGATGCCGATCAGGCTGGCAAGGATGGCGGGATCAAATGGAGGTCCGCTCCATCCAAGACCTGTGGCATAACTTACAAGCCCTTTGGCTTTCTCCCGGATAATCGCCTCCGGATCAACCTCCCTGCCATGCCGGGTCTTATCTTCTTCAATCAACCTCGTAACAGACGGATGTTTCCACCTCATTTTCCACTCGTTACCCTGCTTATAGTCTCACACAGATACGCCCAGTCCTCTTTGCTCATTGGCCCCTTTTTCCGCGTCTTTAACTGCGATAGTGCCTTGACAATATCCTCAGGTACCGGGTTTCCCTTTCTGCGGCGCTCTTTAAGTAACTCCTCAAGCCCCGTGTCTATGTTCTCCATGACCATCATCATGGAGCGGGCCTCCGGTATTTCAAGCAGGTCCGCTATGGTAACATCCATGGCATCTGCAATCTTCTTCACAGAATCAATAGAAGGGCTTATAATAAGCTCATTCTCAAGCTGAGAGATATACCCCTTTGAGACACCCGACTTTTCTGCAAGCTTCGGCAGTGTCATGCTCTTCAGCTTTCGCAGATTGGCAATTCTTTTACCTATATGACCTTTATATTCTGACATAGCTTAATCCTCCATAACTACAGTAACACACAGGGTTTTCTATTTCAAACAAATAGTTCATTGGGTTAACTTGACAAATAGGTTAAGTCTGGTAAACTATTGTTCTGATAAGTTTCTAAAATAGAAAGGAGATATTAACTATGAAAGACGTGCAGGGACATTTAAAAGGATTCAGGATTGGTGACCCGGGGACCCATGAAAACCTAACACTGTACCCAATCTTCAGAGATGAAGAACCGGTTCTGGAGTACCTTATGCTGGACGAGGTGCTCAAGCTGGGTGTTGTCACAATAACAGAGATCGATGAGAGTGGAAGCGTATCTGAACTGAATGTAAGAAATGATTCGGATATGGCAATCCTGCTGCTGGATGGAGAGGAGCTTGCGGGTGCAAAACAGGACAGGATCATTAATACCACGATACTCGTAGCGCCACAGTCCACAATGGTTATTCCGGTAAGTTGTGTGGAACAGGGGAGGTGGCATTATAAGAGCATGGTATTTTCCACCGACGACCGGATGTACAAGCCGACAGACAGGGGCAAAAAGGCAAAACGGGTCTTTGAATCCATCAATGCAGGCACGGGATACGATGCCGGACAATCGGACATCTGGAGAGAGGTCGCTTTTCAGCACGCATTGCATAAAACCAGCTCAAGGACGCAATCCATGGCCGATATCTATGAACACCAGAGGGGAAACCTTGATGACTATATACAAGGGTTTAAGATTACGGAAGGGCAAACCGGTTTCATTGCGCTGATCAATGGAAAGATCACCGGCCTTGAGGCCCTCAGCAGACCCCGGGCATTCAGCATAGCATGGCCTAAATTGATCAGGAGCTACGCACTAGATGCGATTGACATGAGGATGAACGAAGGAAGCTCGATGATCCCCCCTTTAGAAAAGGGGGGTATGGGGGGATTTGATTCCCCAGACTCCATAACCAGTTGGCTTGCCTCCATCAATCCACGGGATCTATCCATCCACAAATCCCCCGGACTTGGTGATGACATCCGGTGGGATGAAGAATCTAATGTAGGATTTATTTTGTCCTATAAAGACGAGGCTATACATACGGCGGTTTTTGAGGTTGAACAGACATATGTCCGCAGATCCGAATTTGTATATTGACCCATCAGATGGTGTCTGGTTTTCTGATATAGAACATGAATGGTACGAGAAAGATCCAGGCTCTCAAATTTTAGACATTAATGAATATAATTTAGGAGGTTTTGGATGAATGAGTTCATGGTCCTTAAAATGATAGTTATTAGTGCACTAATTGGAGGTTTAATTGGATACTTTACGAATGCACTGGCAATCCTGATGCTATTCCGTCCCTATTGCGAAAAAAAGATATGGGGTATTAATATACCTTTTACTCCAGGAATGATCCCACGGGACCAACCGAAATTAGCAAAATCTATTGGTGAAATAGTCGGGAAACATTTGCTTTCAGATGAGATGATAAACAATGCATTAAAAGATAAGGGATTTGAGAGTTCAGTGAATGATTATATTTCGAATAAAGCAGGAAATTATATACCGGGTGAATTCTTGAAAAAGAATGTCTGTTTAATTATTGCACCCTTAGTGATTTCATCAATAAAATTCATTTTCCCAAGGGTCATCAGTAAAGTTGATATACCCCGTATTGTAGAATCAAAAATCAAAAGCTATGAAGCTAAGAATTTAGAGACATTAGTATACCAAGTCTCCAAAAAGCATCTCAGGTATATTACGCTACTCGGAGGAGTCATCGGTTTTATTATAGGGATCATTCAAGCTATTTTATTGTTGTTAATGATATGAAAAGGCTAAATATGAGTATGGCTTTTATGAACTTGCAGTAAAAAGGATGATCAAGAGGGCAATGATCCGTCAGGATTTAGAAGAAGCTGTTTACATTACCACCTATTGTTGTTGTTATTACTGCATATGATCCTGATCCCAAAGAATGGATTGATTTTAAAATCAGGAGGTGATTTATAATGACGTGATCTTTCAGGGGAAAATAAGTCAGTACTTCTTTTTAATATTTGCTCTGTATTTGCACTCCTCGTCATTACTCCGCTGGCCAAAAGACTTATAATTTAAGATGATTTGTTGAACATTATTTCAAGATTTGATATAACTGCATGTAATAATTGGCTTATATTTACATTGACAAATATAGTCTGTGCGGTGACTTCTTTTGCTCACTACGGGGGTTATAATGCCGACCCAATCTTTCCCAGATAATCATGAATTCAACAATCCGGCCCCATATCTAGGACATATAGTTGCCTTGATAGCGAATCCAGCAATAAATGGAGTTATTATACAGGTCATACAAAATAAGCCGGAAAAAAAGTATGTTGTTATCCACAACGGAAATAAAGCAACTTACTATGCAATGCAATTAAGGATATCAGAAGAACCCTGCCCCTCAATAAATACTTTTCCTGATCAAGAAGTTTTTGATAGTCTTGACAGTCTGCGTCATCAGCTATGGGCTGTTGCAAGAGAAGAACATCAAAGAATCAACGCAGAACTTGCCCAGTATAGGAAAGTAAGTCTCACGTCAAGTTATAAATCAAGGCTTAATATTCTTCAAGATCAACTGAATAATGCAACCAATGAAAAGATTCGCTGGATGAAATTTGCAGAAATCAATCTGGCAGAGATTCAGGCAAATATTATAACGCAGGTAGTTGTGTTCGAAGTGATGGTTGTAAAGGGAGAAAATGTCAGAATATAGAATATTTATTGAGGAGTTGAAAGAAAAGCGGTTAAGGTGGATAGGAGCAAACCGGGAAAATGGATTTGAAGAAGGTATACTAAAACTTCTCACAGACCTATATCCAGATAAAGCCCATTTCATTTTTGAGCTGCTCCAAAATGCTGAAGATGCAACCTCAAAGTCAATTAATTTTCCATAGTCCCGGGCACTTTAAATTCCATAGCTGAAAATCAGCAATCTTTATCAGTACCTCATTATTATTAAACTATCTTTTCTGCGCTTTCACAGATTAAAACGGCT
>JADLDG010000006.1 GCA_020846775.1 Nitrospirota bacterium | reverse complement strand
TTGCCGGAGAGCTGATAGGAGCACAGGGTAAACCTGTTGACATAGGCGGCTATTATCACCCTGATCCGGAGAAGACATCCAGGGCGATGCGTCCAAGCGCAACCTTCAACGCTGCCCTGGCGGCTATAGAGTAAATTATTGAACTATCATCGGGCTTACCCAGCACTGCAGAAGTGGTAAACGATAACCTATTCAAGGAGGTATCATTATGAGACAGGAAATCTGTAAGGTTGGGGCATTAATCATCTTTGTGATGTCTGTTTTTGTGTTCTCAGTAAATGATGCAGGGGCAGCCCCTGCATTTGCACGTCAGACAGGGCTCTCCTGTTCAACATGTCATTTCCAGCATTTCCCGTCTTTAAATGCCTTTGGCCGCAGCTTTAAGGCCGGAGGTTACACTATGGTGGGCGGTCAGAGCATGATAGAAGGAGATATGCTTTCTGTTCCCAGTGTTTTAAATGCGTCAGTGGTATTAAAGGTGAGGTATCAGAAGACAAATGGTGAGTACTATACCGATGGAAGTGTTAAGGTCTATGACAAGATTGGCACCAACAAGGGGGAACTACAGTTCCCTGATGAGGCTGCACTTTTTCTTGGCGGCCATATAGGTGATCATGTAGGGTTTGCCTATGAAATGGGAGTCGCGGGTGAGGGGTTTGACAATTTTACCTCTTTTAAAATGCCTTTTGTTTTTGACGTGGCTGGTATGAAGCTGAGTGCAATACCATTCAATACCGATTCACTCGGTGTGTCATATGGTTTTGAACTGCTTAATACCGGTGCAATGCGGGCAGCGAGGCCTATAGAACACAGGAAAGACATGTCTGCGCAGCAATACATAAATACAGCTACGCCTGCAGAGGGAATAGCGTTCGTTGCAGCCAATAACATGGGTTTTGTAAATATATCTCTTTGGGCGCCGACCCATACGGGCAGGGACATCGGACCTTTTTCCAAGTATGTAAGGATCGCGGCAACCCCTACTGTGGGTGAATGGGACCTTGGTGGCGGTATTCAGTGGTGGGGAGGCACTACCAAATTAGAGACCGATGCCTCAGACCTCGCTGCCGGACAATACGGAACTCATGCATGGGCATTGGATGCACAGGCACAGGGCCGCGTATCTTCAATGCCTTTGGGTGTATATGCATCCTATGCATCTGCAGAAAAGACAAAGGCCGGTGATCCGGTAAATATCTTTAACAGTGCATCAGATAATAAGACTGCATGGGCCATTATTGGTGAACTTGGGGTAATCCCGAACAAGTTAATGGCTTCTCTGGCCTACCGCTCAGCAGACAAAGGGACCGCTACAAAAAATGAAGATACAGCCATTACACTTGGTGTGACACACAATGCTGCCCAGAATATCCAACTGCAATTGAATCACTCTCTGTATGCCGGAGATGCAAATGATCCTAAACCAGCAGGTGGAGACCAGCTGACTACTTTGATGTTGTTTACAGCATTCTAATTTACTAATTTGATGAAAAGTGCAATGAAAAAGGGGATGGTTCTATTTCCCCCTTTTTCTTGCCTTTTTTACCTATTTTCTCTTCAATACCGCATCAATTTTCCTTACTATATCACCTGCTGTAATCCCGTATTTTCTGAAAAGCTCCTCCGGTGTGCCTGACTCTGCGTAGGTATCATGGAGTCCCACAAATCCCATTGGTACCGGGCAGTTCTCGCTGACCACCTGAGCCACAGCAGAACCAAGACCTCCTGACAGGAGATGTTCTTCCGCCGTTACAATAGCCCCCGTAGTTTGAGCAGACTGGATAATAGAATTTACATCTATTGGTTTTACGGTATGCATGTCTATGACCCGGACATCAATTCCCCTCTCACTGCATGCACATGCCGCTTCAACAGCCTCCTGCACCATCAGACCGTTTGCTATTACCGTTACGTCTATTCCCTCACGAACAATGTTTGCTGTGCCAATTTTAATGTCAGAGCCCTTCTGGTAAATAACCGGAGCCTTTGGCCTGCCTGTACGTATGTAAACAGGGCCTTTGTGTTCTGCTGCCTGTCTGACTAAGGCCATTGTAGAAAATTCATCTGCAGGTACGAGGACGACAAAGCCTGGAAGAGAACATGCGAGGGCTATATCTTCTACAGACATCTGAGAAGCCCCGTCTTCTCCTATGCTAATGCCGCCATGAGAGCCTGCCAGCTTTACATTAAGATGTGGATTGGCCACGCTCATCCGGAGCTGGTCAAACGTTTTACACATCAGAAATGATGCAAAACTTGATGCAAAAGGTATCTTTCCGCAGGAGGCAAGACCTGCGGCAGTTGAAACCATGTTTGCTTCCGCTATACCCATGTTAAAAAATCTGTCCTTAAACTCTTTGGCAAAGAAGACGCTCTTTGTGGACTTTGATAAATCGGCATCAAGGGCAACTATTAAAGGATTTTCCCTGCCAAGCTCAACCAGCACCTTGCCATAAGCATCCCTCGTAGCCATCCCGTAAACCCTTTTACAGGACATCGCTATTCCCCCAACTCTTTCAGGGCAACTGCCATCTGCTCACGTGTCGCTGCCATTCCATGAAACTCCACATTGTTTTCCATAAATGATACACCTTTTCCTTTGACGGTCCGTGCAACAATAACCGTTGGTTTTCCCGTAGTAGCCTTTGCCTCTTCAATAGCCTTTATTATCTGGTGTAGATTATGTCCATCTATTTCTATGACATGCCAGCCAAACGCTTTCCACTTGTCAACTATCGGTTCCAGCTCCATTATATCCTTCACCCATCCATCAAGTTGAATACTGTTGTAATCAATAAATGCGGTAAGATTATCAAGCCTGTAATAGGCAGAAGACATGGCTGCTTCCCAAACCTGTCCCTCTTCTGATTCCCCGTCACCAATCATTACGTAAGTATGATAGTCCTTATTATCAATCTTTCCCGCCAGCGCGATGCCAGAGGCAATGGAAAGTCCCTGACCAAGTGAGCCTGTAGATGCCTCTACCCCTTGTAATTTCCCCGTTTCCGGGTGGCCCTGCAGAGGACTCCCGAACCGTCTCAGCGTAAGAAGCTGTTCAGTCGGAAAATATCCGGAATGGGCAAGTGCACTGTAGAGGGCTGGCGCTGCATGTCCCTTGCTGAGTATAAATCTATCCCTGTCAGGCCATTCGGGATTATCAGGGTCATGTCTCATGACCTTGAAATAGAGTACAGCTATTATATCTGTTGCAGAAAGAGATCCCCCGGGGTGACCGGAATTCACCTCAGTAGTCATCTTAATTATATCCCTGCGGATAATCTTTGCTGTTTCTGCCAGTTTTTCTATGTCCATTTATTTGATCCCCTTTTTGCACTTAACAAGGAGTTTGAATTATAATATAATTCTACAATTAAAGACAAGGAATTTTAGTTGAAAGGAGGGTATGACAATGGCAAAGGTTGGCGTGGTTTTATCCGGATGTGGTGTTCAGGACGGTTCTGAGATACATGAGAGTGTCCTGACCCTTTATTTCCTCGGGAAATACGGTGCAACACCTGTTATTATGGCGCCCAATGTGGAGCAGGCCCACGTAGTCAATCACCTTACCGGGGAGGTGTCCAAGGGGGAGAGGCGAAATGTCCTTGTTGAATCTGCAAGGATTGCCAGAGGGAATATCAGGGATGTCAGAGGCATCCGTGCAGCAGAAATAGATGCACTGATATTTCCCGGCGGTTTCGGGGCAGCTAAAAACCTATGCACATTTGCCTTCGATGGAGCTGACTGCAAGGTTAATGAGGATGTGGCAAGACTGACGATGGATACCTTCAGCTTGGGTAAGCCAATAGGCGCCATATGTATTGCACCTGCAATGATGGCAAAGATATTCGGAGATGCGACACCGCTTGAACTTACGATAGGCTCGGACAAGGATACGGCGGATGCCATAAA
This sequence comes from Nitrospirota bacterium, assembly GCA_020846775.1. Classification (NCBI taxonomy): domain Bacteria; kingdom Pseudomonadati; phylum Nitrospirota; species Nitrospirota bacterium. The sequence goes on along the minus strand of JADLDG010000006.1, from coordinate 69,570 downwards.
TGCGATGGGAGGGCATCATCTTAGTTGTACTGCATCAAACATAGTCGTTGACAGCAAGCATAAGGTAGTGTCTACTCCTGCTTATATGACAGCGGGCTCAATAGGAGAGGCGGCAGACGGTATAGAAAAACTGGTAAAAGCTGTTCTTGATCTGACAAGAAGATAATGGACTACGAAAAAGATATCGAACCGGATAACGACATCGAGTTAACTGAAGGGCCGGATGATGCGGATGAATTAGAGCAGTTAGACGGTGTCATCAGCGAACCGATGAATATTGAGGATATTGATATATTGGTTCCGCATGAGGGGGATGATTTCGTCTCAGGCACATCGCTTGCCCGCTATGATCCTCTTCAGCACTACATGGCAGAGATCAGGAGATACCGTTACCTTACAAAAGAGGAAGAGATCAGACTTGCAATCAGGTATAAGGAAGAAGGTGACCTTGATGCTATATCGAAGCTGATAATGGCAAACCTCAAGATGGTCGTAGTTATTGCTATGGAGTACAAGAGGGTAGGTTTGAACATGATGGACCTGATCCAGGAAGGTAACCTCGGTCTTATGCAGGCAGTGAAGAAATTCGATCCTTACCGTAACCTGAGACTTGTTACTTATGCCACATGGTGGGTAAAGGCGTATATGCTCAGATACATAATCAATAACTGGCGGCTCGTTAAGATCGGGACTACTCAGGCACAGAGAAAACTATTTTTCAATCTCATGAAGGAGAAGGCAAGGCTTGAGGCCCTGGGATATGAGGCAGGCCCCAAGCTTATCGCAAGTGAACTCGGTGTGAAGGAAAAAGAGGTTATTGAGATGGACCAGCGCCTTGGAAGTCAGGATGTATCTGTGGATGAGCCGCTGTCAGAAGACTCTAAGAGCACACTGTTGAGTGTTTTATCCTCCGGAGAGACCCCTGTTATTGACAGGATTGCGGATGAAGAGATTTCTTTAATATTTAAAGAAAAGATTGCAGGGTTTTCAGATGGCTTGAATGAGCGAGACCTTGATATACTGCAGAACAGGATACTATCGGAAGAGCCAAAATCACTCAGTGAAATAGGCAGAAGATTTGATATATCAAAGGAACGTGTCAGGCAGCTCGAGGGAAATATAATAAAACGTCTTAAAGAATATCTTCAGAGGGAGGTTAAGGATTTTGATGCCCTCAGGCCTGATTGATCTAACCGGTAAGGTAGCCCTCGTGACCGGCGGAAGCAATGAAACCAGTGCTGCTATTTGCAGGATGCTTGCAGAGGCGGGCTCATCAGTAGTAGTTCAATATTATAAAAACAGGAGTAAGGCTGATAAAGTTTGTGAGTATATTGGCGCACAGGACTTTCTTCTAATCGTTTTTTAATATCCATTCTATATAATAGGTATTGAAAGTAAGAAAAATTAACAGGAGGTGATTTAAAAATGGATAAAGAAATTCAAACTGCAAACAGGATACACGCATTAATAACAATAGTATTTGCTGTAGTCATGTTAGCAGGTTCATCAATCTTTTAATCTCTGCAATTGGTTCTCCTCCCCCCCTGTCCCCTTCGTATGAAGGGGACAGGGGCTCTCCGGAAAAAAACTAAAATTCGAACGTCAATTTATCATTAGACAAAATATTAATCAATCATGATATATTATATGTCATGGCGCGTCTGATCAAAGAGAGGGTAAAGAGGGGGCTTTCGCCAGGGACACTTGTCCATATTGGTGAGAAAAGCGGAAGAGACGTTAAAATTACCGTCATTGATTATGATGAGACACATCTTCAGGAAGTGGAGATAAAGACCATAGAGCAGTGTTTCCCGTTTAAAGATAAAGATACAGTGACATGGATCAATGTCGAGGGGCTCCATCAATCAGAGATAATACAGAGCCTTGGCGATTGTTTCGGACTCCATCCTCTTGTAATGGAGGACATACTCAATACCGATCAGCGCCCGAAGGCAGATGCTTATACAGACTATTTATTCATTATCCTTAAGATGCTCTACAATGTTAAAGATTCCGAGATTGTCTCAGAGCAGATAAGTCTTATTCTCAAAGCAAACTTCGTAATCTCTTTCCAGGAAGGATTAGAGGGAGATGTATTCAGCCCTGTCAGGGAGAGAATCAGGGCGGGCAAGGGACGTATAAGAGGAATGGGGGCTGATTACCTTGCGTATGCGATGATAGATTCGATCGTAGACAATTATTTTACAATCCTGGAGGGAGTCGGAGAGAGGGTAGAGGACCTTGAGGAGGAACTCGTTTCCAGTCCGGGCAAGGAGACCCTGCATGAGATACACAAGCTGAAGAGAGAGATTATATTTCTGAGAAAGGCTGTATGGCCGCTGAGAGAAGTGATCGGCATACTTGCTCGTGGAGATTCACCGTTTATAAAGAACGCCACTGTTGTATACCTGAGGGATGTCTATGATCATACCATTCAGGTGATTGATATAATAGAAACGTCCCGCGATATGCTTTCCAGTATGCTTGATATTTATCTTTCAAGCATCAGTAACCGGATGAATGAGATAATGAAGTTCCTTACGATCATAGGCACGATCTTCATACCTCTGACATTTATCGTTGGTATCTATGGTATGAACTTCGAGTTTATGCCGGAGATTAAATGGCGGTATGGATACTTTGCGGTCATGGCCTTCATGTTTTCCATTGGCATTATCATGCTGTTCTATTTCAAGAAAAAGAAGTGGCTTTAATGGAGATATCCAACGTCTCTTTTGGATGCCGAATGCTCTCTGTCTGAAATATGCTTCAGATGCAGATACTGCGATTCTCCGGCTTTCAGCGTAACATTAATACCCTGATGGAGTTGCTGGCCGGTGAAATGCCGCTTTTTGCCGGATGGAGATTTTGTCACGACATACCGTTTCTCTTTATCCACTACAAACCACTCAGGCAGTTGATTAATCCTGGGCCAATCAATGGGCAGCTTCATGATCATCTTGTGGCGGGGGGTATCAAAGATGATCCTGCCACTCCACGCTTTCTTGGCCTGGATGCTTAGATAAAGCTCATCGCCGTCTCGCACGGCTCCGAAGTAGACATCCTCCTGCCAGGGTTGGATTGTAACACCCTGGGTTTTCCATAGAGTATACATGATTGTTGTTCGCGCAAAATTGCCGTCGCAGTGCCATCCTTCTATCACGCCGTCTTCTTTCTGCATGCTCCACATAACCTTTATTTCACTGTCAATCCAATCGGCTGCTGATGTTATCGGTTCTCGATTATAGAGATTAAGAGCGCTCTCGATAGAGTCGGCGTAACCGTCAGCGCTGTCTCCCTCCCAAGGGTAGTTTCTGTAGTTGCCGTTTAGAGAGGTAAGGACTTTGAGAACAGCCTGTCTATACGCCTCTGTTTTATCAATCATGTAGACAGTGTAAAAGCCATTGTATGTATACCCCCAGGTATCCGCCAGACCCTTGGTGTGTGCCCCTGTTTTTGGATTGATGATATTATAGAACATACCATGTTCATTCCTGCCGAGCTCCAATATCGTATCTATCATGGTGTGTATGGGTTTTTCGTATGCTTTTTTCTTCTCAGGCATAGCAAAGCTGACCGTGGCATATAGCTCGCATAGTCCGGAAATAATTTCGCAGCCATGATCGCGCAATCTCAGGTTGGAGCTGTCCAGGGTCGGGTGGTGATTGCCAAGTAGGTAGTAGTCACCGAGGCGGATGGCCCAGTTTAAATACTTTATATCATGTGTCATCCAATAGATTCGCGAGAGCGTCTGCAACATCTCACCGTTTACCTCGACATTGTCTGAGACAATCTTTCCATAAGGTGTGTCTACGGGTGCATTTTCCCACATATCATCAAGGATCCCGATCATCCTGTCAGACCATGGGCTGGGACCCAGCCATTCAGTCAGAGGGAGAAGTCCGTCTTTAATGTATTCAGAAGATCCGAAAATTATACTGTCAATGTTGGGTTTATCAGTCAGAAAGCCTTGCCTTGAGAAGACGTACGTATCCGGCATTCGATCTACCCGGGAAGTCAGTTTAATCTCAGTCTTCAATATTTCCAACATCTGGTTTTCAAAAAGCTGACGATCGGTCAGTGCTGCAGTAAGCACCATAAAGGGATAGTTATCGGCAGCGGAGTCTTGCGGATTCCATATATCAAGGCCGCCCTTTCTATAAGGATCGGTATAAATTCCCCAATCAAGATTTCTTGGAATCAACCCTGTTTTTGGGTCTGCGTACTTCAACCATCCCTTGACGTAATGATTCGAACGTGAAAATCCTTCATTTGCCAGGACACCATTTTTTCTGGCCTGATCAAAATGCATGCCTTCGGAAGCACTGGATTCCTTATGGCTGCAAAATAAAAGGAGAAAGACAATGAGTATTGCACTGGTTAAGCTAAACTGGGTTCTGATTTTTATCATCATTTGAGGAAGAATTCGTTTTACTTCGAGGTCAGGATAACAGCATAAGATTTTGTTGTCAACGGGGCGTCCAGGACTTGTCAAGCCAATTTAGAAGTGTCCGGTTTCGCAGTTGATTTTGCAGCCTTTATGAAGGCATGAAAGAGCAGTCTTGTACAGACACTCTCCGGTTCCCGTTCCGGGTGCCATTGGACTCCGATCAGAAATGGATAGTCCGGTAGTTCTATTGCTTCAATTACTCCATCAGATGACAGTGCGCTTACTGTAAGACCTTTTCCCGGTGACTTGACTGACTGATGGTGTGTGCTGAATATTGAAATATCACTCGAAAATTCATGCTCAAATCCCCCCATACCCCCCCCTTCTAAAGTGGGGTCAAGGGGGATTTTTCTGTCATCCGTTGTAAGTGCTCTGTTTTTGAGGGATTTATTTGAAAACACCTTGCAAAGAATGGTACCCTCCACGAGGGTTATATTATGTTGATTTCTGTGGTTCAAGGGATCAGCTATCTGCGCCGGTATATCCTGATAAAGGTTTCCTCCAAGGGTAATGTTAATAAGTTGTGCTCCCAGGCATATGCCCAGTACAGGTTTACGAAGCCGTATAATCTCTTTCAGAAGCGCCATTTCAAACTCTGTTCGTTCATCAGGCGATATGACCATATCTGCCAGTGGTTCTTCCCCGTAATATCGCGGATCTATATCATCCCCGCCACTGAACAGAAAGCCGTCGGCAAACCGGGCGATCTGTATGATATTCTCCTTTTTGTCTGTAACAGGAATAATAAGCGGTATGCCGCCTGCTTCTTCTATAACCTTTGCATATGTATCGGGTATAGTGGTCTGAGGCCTGTTTCTGAGTTCCTCTGTCTTGGCTGTAACGGCTATTATTGGAGTCACCTGAAAATAATCTCTCCATCCTTGACATCAACTGTAACAGACTGCCCCTCTCTTATAGATCCATCCAGTATTTTCATTGCCAGAGGATTCTGCAAGTCCCGCTGTATCACTCGCTTGAGAGGCCTTGCTCCAAAGACCGGGTCATATCCCTCTACCGCAAGACATGACTTTGCAGCGTCAGTCAGAGTCAGCTGAATCTGCTTTTCCTCGAGACGCTTCAAAAGTCGTGTTATTTGAATCTCAACAATCTGCTTTATTTGCTCCATATCCAGTGAGTGGAATATAATGACATCATCAACCCTGTTCAAGAACTCAGGTCTGAAGTATGAACGCATCGTCTCCGTTATCCTTCTTCTCATCTCTGCCTCATCGCGGCCGCCCAGTTCCTGAATAATCTGACTACCTATGTTGGAGGTCATAATTACAACGGTATTTTTGAAATCAACCGTCCGTCCATGACTGTCTGTGAGTCTTCCGTCATCTAATAATTGAAGCAGGATATTGAACACATCAGGATGCGCCTTTTCAATCTCGTCAAATAGTAATACTGAGTAAGGTTTTCTCCTTACTGCCTCTGTAAGATGTCCACCCTCTTCATATCCTACATAGCCGGGAGGTGCGCCGATTAACTTTGCCACTGAGTGTTTTTCCATGAACTCGGACATGTCTATGCGTGTCATTGCCTGCTCGTTATCAAACAGAAATTCTGCAAGCGCCTTAGCGAGTTCGGTCTTTCCAACTCCGGTTGGCCCCATGAATATGAAAGAGCCGAGTGGTCTGTTAGGATCCTGGATACCTGCACGCGCCCTGCGTACTGCATTGGCTACAGCAGAAATGGCCTCATCCTGTCCTACGACACGCCGCTCTAAATTTTCTTCTATGTGCAAAAGCTTCTGAACCTCTCCTTCGAGCATTTTTGAAACAGGTATGCCTGTCCACTTGGCTATAATCTCTGCTATATCTTCCTCGTCTACTTCTTCTTTAAGGAGCTTTACAGAACCCTGAGATTCTGACAGACGTCTGTTCTCCTCCTCAACCTGTTTCTGCAGACCTGGCAAACTCCCGTATCTCAATTCAGCCGCCTTACCAAGATCTCCGCTCCTTTCGGCCTGCTCAGACTGAATGCGCGTGGTCTCAATCTGTTCCTTAAGGTTCCGGATCTTTCCAATAACCCCCTTCTCCTCCTGCCACTGTGCCCTCAATGTAGCGCCGCTCTCCTTCAGATCAGCAAGTTCTCTTTCAATTTTGTCGAGACGCTCAATGGAGACAGCATCATGCTCTTTCTTTACTGCCTGGCGCTCTATCTCAAGCTGTCTTATCCTTCGCTCAATCTCGTCGAGTTCTGAAGGCAAGCTGTCTATCTCTATGCGAAGACGTGACGCTGACTCATCAATCAGGTCAATCGCCTTATCAGGAAGGAATCTGTCGGTAATGTATCTGTTGGACAGTACTGCAGCGGCCACAATCGCAGAGTCCTTTATCCTTACTCCGTGATGCACCTCGTAGCGTTCTTTAAGTCCTCTAAGTATGGAGATGGTGTCTTCCACTGACGGTTCCGTAACAGTTATAGGCTGAAAACGCCTCTCCAGGGCCGCATCTTTTTCTATATGTTTTCTGTATTCGTCAATCGTAGTAGCGCCGACACATCTGAGTTCACCCCTGGCGAGAGCCGGCTTCAGCATATTTGATGCGTCAATTGCCCCCTCTGCTGAACCGGCGCCGACAAGTGTATGAAGCTCATCTATGAAAAGTATTATCTGACCCTCGGACTGTTCAATCTCTTTTATAACCGCCTTCAGGCGATCTTCAAACTCTCCGCGGAATTTAGCGCCTGCAATAAGCGCCCCCATATCAAGTGATACAACACGCTTGTTTTTCAGGCCTTCCGGGACATCACCGGCGATTACGCGCTGTGCAAGACCTTCTGCAATTGCAGTCTTGCCAACTCCAGGTTCTCCTATAAGTACGGGGTTGTTCTTGGTCCTTCTTGACAACACCTGTATGACTCGCCTGATTTCTTCATCTCTTCCTATAACCGGGTCGAGCTTGCCTTTTCTTGCCAGTTCCGTGAGGTCCCTGCTGTATCTTTTGAGTGCCTCATATTTGTCTTCCGGGTTCTGGTCTGTAACAGTTTGAGCGCCCCTTATCTCAACCAGTACTTTGAGGATCTTATCCTTTGATATTCCGGCATACTTTAAAATACGGGATACGGAACTATTAATCTCAGACAGGGCCATTAGTATGTGTTCTGTACTTACATATTCATCACGAAGCTGTTCAGCCTCTTTTTCTGCCGTACTAAAGGTGTCATTAAGCTGCTGGGTTATGTATATCTGTCCTATTTGTCCCGGACCGGAAATCCTCGGCGCCCTCTCCAGTTCTCTGTTTAATTCCTTTTCAATATTTGTTACGTCAGCTCCCAGTCTCTTAATAATTTGAGGGACTATCCCGTCCTTTTGTTTTATCAGTGACAGCAGCAGATGCACTGTGTCAACCTGCTGGTGATTATAGCCCTCGGCTGTCTTTTGCGCTTCAGTTAAAGCTTCCTGTGCCTTGTAAGTTAATTTATTTATCTGCATCTGACTTTCTCCTGACTTTTTCCACCTTAACTCTTATTATCTTCTTATTCTGCTTTCCTGAACTATATTTCTCGTTAAGCTTTATCGGCCCTGACGATGAGTTTGCATTTAGTTTTTCGAATAACTCTTTTCGTAGTTCCTCCTTTATGTATAACATCAAGTCTCCCATCTCACGCTGCATCTTTTCCACCTGATCTCTCATCCTGAGTATAATCTCAATCCCTGCTAAATTTACCCCCATGTCCCGTGTAAGGAGAAGAATAGACCTTAGACGTTCCACGTCCCTTTCTGAATACAGCCTGGTATTGCCCTCTGTCCTTTCCGGTACAACAAGGCCCTCCTTTTCGTAAAGTCGAAGGGTCTGCGGATGTATGGATAACATCTGAGCAACGATCCCTATCATATAAAGCGGCGTATCTATGTCATCTCTAAGCACCTTATCTGCTCCTAAGTATTTTATCTCTGGGGTTTTCCTTATAAAGTTCGGAGATTTTTTTGAAAAGCCCCTTGTCCTCATCCGTTAAATTCTTTGGGATAGACATTGTGACCTTCACATACTGGTCCCCGCTGCCTCCTCCTTTCAGGTGCGGCATCCCTTTCCCTTTCAGCCTGAACAACTGGCCTCCCTGTGTGCCGGAGGGTATGGTCATTGAGGCCGTGCCATCCATTGTTGGGACCTCAATCTTAGCCCCTAGTGCGGCTTCACTAACTGTAACCGGCACATCGCAGTAGAGGTCATCTCCCTTGCGCTCATAGAACCTGTCCGGGCGTATTGATGTTACTATGAAAAGGTCTCCGCTCCTGCCTCCTCTTAAGCCAGCGCCTCCTTTTCCCGTAACACGCACCTTTGTCCCGTTATCAACCCCCGGGGGTATCTTCACCATTATTTGTTCTGTTTTCAGTTTAGTCCCTCTTCCACCACAAGAAGAACAGGGAGTAATGGTTCGGCCCCGGCCATTGCATTGAGGACATGTGGATGGGTACCGCATAGATCCCGTGCCGATGTCTATTGTTCCTTTTCCCTTACAATTCTTACAGGTGGTCCTGGCTGCTCCCGGTTCATCGCCGGTACCGGAGCAGCGATCACACGGGCTCTCTTTCTGAATATTTACATACGTAGATGTGCCGTGATATGCATCTCTCAGGTCAATCTCCAGGTTATATTGTAAATCCCTTCCGGTTTCAGGGGCAGGCTGTGCCCCCCTGCGCCCGCTGAATACGTCTCCAAAGATATCCTCGAAGATTGAGCCAAAACCCCTGTCCTGAGCAGCCCTGGGATCAAAACCGCTCGTTTGTGTCCGGAACCCTTCACTTCCCTGGAATCCGGCATCGAAGGCAGCATGACCATAGGCGTCATACTGTTTACGCTTTGCAGGGTCACTTAAAATCTCATACGCCTCATTTACCTCTTTGAAACGCTGCTCAGCCCCTTTATCGTTAGGGTTGAGGTCAGGATGGTGTTTTCGGGCAAACTTTCTGAATGCCTTTTTCAACTGTTTTTCATCAGCATCCCTGCTGACACCCAGAACATCATAGTAATCTCTCTTAGCCATTTATACCATCCTTTTCAATCTATATAGTAATAGTAATATAATAAGACTTGAGTGTGGTATAGTCAAGGTAGCTGTGCAAAATACCCTCCTGAGAGGAGTCGAAGGAGCGAGGGTGAGGTGTAGGTTGGGATTTCCCGTGCCTTATTGCTTCGGCGCCAGCTTACAAATATCCTGAGGCTTAAATGCCCCCTTCTCTGTAATAATTGCTGTTATGTATTTAGCAGGGGTGACATCAAACGCAGGGTTTGCAATGTTAACCTTTGCAGGGGCAATCTGAACCTTGCCAAATACATGGCTGACCTCTTCAGGGTTTCTTTCCTCGATAGGGATATGATCCCCTGACGGGATATTAAAGTCTATGGTTGACACGGGCGCTGCTACATAGAATGGTATGCCATGCTCTCGGGCCAGCACTGCAACACTATAAGTCCCGATCTTGTTGGCCGCATCCCCGTTTCTTGCTATGCGGTCCGCACCCACGATGCATAGATTTATCATCCCTTTTTTCATAAAATAACCGGCCATATTATCGGTGATCAGTGTGACATTAATTCCATCTTCCATAAGTTCCCAGGCAGTAAGCCTGGCCCCCTGAAGTACTGGTCTTGTCTCATCTGCAAATACTTTTATATCCTTGCCTTCCTCTTTAGCTGCCCTTATTACTCCAAGCGCTGTCCCATATCCGGCGGTTGCAAGCGCCCCTGCATTACAGTGTGTCAGGATAGTATCGCCGGTTTTAATGAAGCTGGAGCCATGTCTGCCCATTGCCATATTTGCCTCTATATCTTCTGTCAAGACCCTGCCAGACTCCTCTAACAGGATATCCTTTATTGTATTGATTGGCTTTTCCTTATTTACGGCCGCAATCTTCTTCATCCGTTCAATCGCCCAGAACAGATTGACTGCAGTGGGTCTTGTTGATCCTATATGACTGCATATCTTTTCCATCTCACTGTAAAAACCTGCAAAATCATTCGCCTTTATATCCCTGACTCCAAGGGCAATCCCCATTGCAGCAGCAACGCCGATAGCCGGTGCACCCCTTATGATAAGCTCTTTTATCCCTCTGGCAACGTCCTGATAGGTCTTGCACTCGAAGTATACTACCTCAACAGGCAGTTTAGTCTGATCGAGCATACTTACAATGCCATTCTTCCATTCTATAGTAGGTACCATGCGCTCTCCTTGTTGTTAATCCTATGTAATTTTTAAACAATCCCAGGGCATTTGTCAATCAGCAAAAAACATGACAAAATAGGCGCGATAATGAAAAAGATCTTATACATCATTCTCATATCTTTTATTTCTATCTCTTTAGTCTACATTTTCTTCATCCCCAATGTGTCCGGGTTAAAAAAGAAAAACCCTAAGATATCCTCTATGATGGAATACAGAATTGCGCAGTGGAAGAAAACAGGAAATAAGAAAAGAATATCCCAGGCATGGGTCCCCGTTTCAAGGATATCACCGTACCTGATAAAGGCTGTACTGATTGCTGAAGATGATAAGTTCTGGAGCCATGATGGCTTTGACTACGAGGCCATACAAAAGGCAGTTGAGAAGAATATTAAGGCAGGGAGATTTAAGGCAGGCGGTTCAACGATAAGCCAGCAGCTTGCCAAGAATCTTTATCTTACACCTGAAAAGTCTATAATCAGAAAAATCAGAGAGGCCATAATAACATGGAGGATAGAACGGGCCTTGTCAAAAAGAAGGATACTGGAGATCTACCTGAATGTAGTGGAATGGGGTGACGGGATTTTTGGTGCGGAGTCCGCAGCGAGGCATTATTTTGGCAAAAGCGCAGCTGACCTCGACCCGCTTGAGGCAGCAAGACTGGCCTCAGTACTTCCAAATCCAATCAAATACAATCCTTCAGGCGGCCAGCGCTATGTCGTTAACCGCTCTAATGTAATATATAATGTCATGGTGAGGCGTGGTATCGTGATACCTGTATATGAGGAAATACAGGAGGAGGTAATTATTGAAAATCCAACTCCTGACCATACTCCGGTAGATACTGGCGAAGTACCCATGAAGCAGGAAGAAACGAGCAAGTGATTACACCAGTGATAAGTTTGCAGCAGATACCCGTTTTGTATAATGTCTAATTTAAATTGAATTCAACCCTGCTGGCCTTTTGATTTTCTTTTTTCTCCGGTTGGAGGGTACGGGGTTCGATGAGAAATATTCTTTCTGGTTCAACCTGCCCTGTTTTCAATATATGATCCCTCACCTGAGATGCCCTTTGAGCGGCAAGCCTCCTGAGATCGTCGTCTGTTATTTTTATGTTAGTAAGCATAAGTTTTTCCATCTCATCTGCAGGCAGATTCCTGAGCATGCCGATGAAATTACGTGGTTTCGGAAAATTTTCCTCTATGTATGCCATCTTCAGATATTTCTCATACTCCTCGTCTTCAATCTTTATATCGTTAACTGTTACAGCCTGCCCCCCTTTTTTTATTACCTCCTTAAGCTTCTGAGCCTTTATCTTCTGCTCAAAGCGATTCTGTTTTAACTGGGCCCGGTCTTTTTCTGAGTCTGTATATCCGGCAATCTCAAGATTCAGTGAAGGTCTGTCAAACAGGGCCTTGGTAAGGGTATCGAGTTTTTTTATGCCGTCGTCGCTTACAGCCGTCCGACCGTAGTCAAACTCCAGAAAACTGAGTTCTTCTCCACCCCCTGCAAGGGAACCTATAAGCGCAAAAGGGGAGGTCGTTGCCTTGACGATGATGTTCAGCAATACCTTGATGATTATCCGGCCGATTTTAAAGTCGGGGTCATCCAGCTTTCCTGTTACCGGGAGATCGAGGTCAATTACCCCGCTCCTGTCTTTCAGCAAAGCTATAGCGAACTTTACCGGCAGCTTTGCGGCAACCGGGCTGTCAACCTTTTCTCCAAGGGTAAACTGATCCAGGAATATCTTGTTGTCTGCATCGAGTTTATTGTCTGCTATTAGATATTTCATACTTAGTGTAAGTTTTCCCTTCTCAACTGTGTATCCTAAGTGCCTTCCTGAATAGGGGGTCACAGGGCTGAGGTCAATGTTTTTGAAGTCTGCCTTAAGATCTACAAACAGGTCTTTGATAAGAGGATTAATCTTGCCTCTGATCTCAAGCGGGGCATAATTGTTAAGGGTGCCCCGCAACTCGACATCAGCATATTGATCTTTGTCCGAAGACAGCCCTGAAACGCTTCCGCCTATGTCAAGCAAATCAGCCGAATAGCTCGGTTTAATATAATTGTCAGTGAAATTGATTGTTCCTCCCTGCAGTGTAATCCTTCCTATTTTTACGACCTTACTGCTCTTATCTTCCTGCGGCACTGCAGGCTTTCCGGCATCCCTCTGCCCCGGGGGTTTTTCATCAGTAGCTTCCATCACGGCGAATATCTTCTGAACGTTCAAGATACCATCAGGATTAACGATTAGCCGTGAATAGAATTCGCTTAGCGATATTTCGTCTATATCTACAGATACAGGATTACTAATAATATCCATTCCTCCTACGTAAAGAGAATTCCACTTCAGGAAATCCTCTGCGTTCTCTTTGTCAACGGACGCGAACCTGACAACAGAGGCTGAACCTTTATATCCTGCCACGATATTATTTTTATCTGTTTCTTTCAGTAAAAGATCTCCGTCAGCCAGTACTATGCCGTCAGTCACCAGAATTCTTACTCTATCAGTGAAATATGCCTGCAGAGGATTTATGGAAATATCCTTTAAATTGACTTTAAAATCAGCTGTCAGGGGATGGATACCGACTGTCCCGCCTGCGTTGAGAGAACCTTTTCCCTGAAAATTAAGCGCAAGAGACAGTCGCCCTTTTGAATTTCCAATCGTTGAGATATTGCGTCCCTTCAGCCTGATTTTGTCAGCGGTCAGGGAAACAGGTTGTGAAACTGCGAGATCCTCAAACATAACAGTGTAATTTTCAGCAAGGAGGTCTTTCATGATAATATCCCATTTATTGCCTTTCTCATGGGATGGTTCGGTCTTAACAGCCGTACCCCTAACCGGCGTGTCGGGAATCAGCCGGAAAAGATTGATGTTACCGTCCTGACGTCGTTTCGCTTTAATCATTCCATTACTTGTTGTAAATTTACCAATGGTGATTTTATTATCGGGAATCTCAACGCCGGCGCCCTCTATTGAAAGTGAGGGGACTTGAAGAAAGTCATCTTTTTCATCCCCCGTTCTTAATTTCAGCGATTTCAGTCGTGCTGTCATGTCTGAAAGGTGTATCTGAGGGGCAGGTCCTTGTTTCTTAAATGAATAACCCGTAGACAGGTCAAGGGATCCCTCCCTGATATCGAAGAGTATTTGCCTTGAGTAGTATGGTGAATATTTGCTGAGGATTATGCCGGAAACATCTGCTTTCCCTTCTGATGAAAACGGATCAAGGATTACTTTGGAGGTTAACTTCAGAGACTCTCGTGATTCGGTCTGCAGTGACGCATCAATCAATGTCGAATGATCCTTCTCCGTGCTGAAACCAGTTGAATGAATGTTAATGTGATTAAGCCTGGCACTGAATTTATTTTCAGGCAAACGGTCTTCAAACAAGATCATGCCTTCTTTAATCTGAATGTCGTCAATGCTGATTTGTACTGGATTGTCCCGGTAAGCCGTCTTTTCTACGGATGTATTGCCTTTGGCATCAGGAATGAATGAGTGCAAATTCAGCGTCCCGTTTTTAAAGCGTACGGCGTAGATCTCCGGTGAATCTAAAAGTACTTTTGCGAAGTGGAATTCAGAGCTCATTACATCGGGGGTGGCTATTACGATATTCAGCAGGGGGAGGTTTATTAGGGGGCTTCCATCCCTTCCCTCGGTACTGACCTCTTTGAAGGTGATCGGCCCGTTGACCCCGATAGTCTGCTTTATGTTCTTATCCTGGGTAAAGGATATTTCTAAAGCGGCATCCATTTTTGCAGAAGGCAGAGAGAAGTTCAGATCAAAAGGTAGATATGCGAGATAATAAGGTATATCAAAATCTTTTAAACTGATCTCAACCCTGGTGTGAAGTGAATCCGCAAACGGCTTGCTTGTGCCGCTCAGGGTTACAGGTTTATCATTGAACCGTGCCTCAAATGCAGGTTCTACAAATGTATCAACATAATAGGGAAGATTAGAGATAAAGGGAATTTTTATCAGGATGTCTCTGACAGTATGGAGTTTCTTTTTAGGGTTGTCCGAGAAGTCGAGACTACCGTCAATTATTCTGATATTATTAATGGAGAACCGGAACGGATCTTTCTTTACATCAGGCCCAGTCGGGTTATTTACCAGAAGATCAGATAAATTGTAGGAACGGTCTTCATTATATTGTATTCTTACATAGGGTGCCTTCAGGCGGGCTTCCCGGATCACAATCCCCCGTTTGACGATGGAAACGGCCTGAATGTTTATGTAAAGTTCATCAAATGATGCGAATGTATCCGCGCTCGTGCGCTCGAGGACCTTAAAACCTGTTATCTTCAGCGAGAGGGCGTATGGATTAAACTGTATCTTTCCTATAGTGACCTTCCTGTTAAGACCTTCAGAGAGTTTCTTAATGAGAAAAAACTTGAGGACGGGAGGTACGATAAAGAACCCCGCTACCGTGAAAAGGACAAAGGCCGCAAGTATCCAGATGAAAATCTTCTTATTGCTCTTGAAGATGTCAACCGTTTTGATTGTCTCCATTGATAAATCAATTGCCAGATTCGATTGAGGATCGGTTCATAACAGATAAGTCAGCCTATATCCCGAATAGCCCTCGGCGTGATCCATCCGCCGACAGCCAGACCACCTATAAGGGCATAAGCCTTTACGTCTCCGGCATGTTCAAGAATCCTGATTATCTCTACGGCTTTTTTTATCAGGGAACAACTCGTCATAGAGGTTTATAATCTCATCAAAACCTAATGCCTTATTTTTTATCATGTCTACACCCTACTTTGTAGCGAGTATATTATCTTTTAAAATCAATGTAAAGGTTTAGACCTAAAACAGATATAGAATTTGATTGTATCTATTTCACAGTTTAGCAGTGTGTGTTTTTTATCGCGTATAGGTTCTGTTTTTCTTGACATAAATCAAGCATCTTGTATTATGATAATCATTGCGAGGCGTGATCACGGATCATAGACAGTTTGTGGGGAAGGTGGTCCGACCATGCGGTCTCGCTTCGTTCGAAGTCCCGTTGACTTTAATGCATGTTGAGGTTGTTATGGAGAATATTTGCCTATCCGCTTAAGACACTGTGATAAAAACACC
Organism: Nitrospirota bacterium; assembly: GCA_020846775.1. Lineage (NCBI taxonomy): Bacteria > Pseudomonadati > Nitrospirota > Nitrospirota bacterium. Next base: position 53,866 of record JADLDG010000006.1, on the reverse strand, counting down.
GCCGCGGTGCAACAGAGAGATATCGCATGGATAATAATGAAATGAGGTCTTTTTTTGCGGGTGTCTGATACGGCACATGAAAGATTATTAGGGTGTTATACGGATCTATATAAACATAGTTATCTCCAAAATTGAGGACTGAAATGGCAACGCGAAGAGAGATGATTGTAGAAAAGGCTTTAGAGCTACTGGACAGCAATCCTGACGGATTGCGCTATTCTGAATTTGTGAAAAAAATATCGAAAACTATGCCGGACGTACCGGTTAACACTATTCGCGGCACGGTATGGGATCTCGATGTTCAGCAATCTCCGAAAATATATAAACCGTCTCGTGGTTTGTTCAGGCTCACAAGGTTCAAACCAGATGACGCCACGCCCCTCCCGCCGGAGCTTGTGGTGCCCAAATCGAAGCAGGCCATGGCCGTTAAGGAAGAGGATTTCTATGGACCTTTTGCGGACTGGCTTGTTAACGAACTCGAAGACTGCACCAAAGCAATTGCCCTCGGTGGAAACAAATTCAAGGACAAATGGGGAACACCCGATGTCGTAGGAAAAAATGAGTCAAAACGAAGTGACATAATCCAGTCTTCTATTGAAATCGTTTCTGCCGAAATAAAAACAGACGTTAATCAACTTATCACCGCATTTGGCCAAACCTGCTCCTATCGGCTATTCAGCCACAAGGCATACCTCGTCATACCAAAGAATTCTCCACAAGATGACATTGCGAGACTCGATTCCCTCTGCATGGTATTTGGTATCGGGTTTATACTTTTCAACCCGACAGATATCGAGAATCCCGGATTTGGTATACGTGTAAGAGCCATTAAGCACGACCCTGATATGTATTACGTGAATAAGTACATGAAGTTGATTGAAAAGGAACTGTTTCAATGAGGTAACCATTGGATGCAGCCAATCACCGATAAATCCGGTACTAGCTGATCAAGTTGTTAGGTGTAGAAATATGCTATGAATAATTCCGAGATGTTCGAAAAGGTAGTGAGGTAATGCCCATTCCGCAGACACCAAAGTAATTAACGGGGATTGCAGAAGGAAAGATGAATAAGATAGACTACAAGAAAGAACTTAAACACTTATACAGTGCATCTGCAAAAAAACTGGAAATCGTAGAAGTTCCACGCACATGGTCCATTTTCAGAGGAAGGTCCTGCCATTGTGAAGATACATCAATATATCAATGAGCATGGCTTTAAACTCTCTGGCAAACACCATGAGATATACCTGAGTGATACAAGGAAAGCTGCGCCGGAAAAATGGAAGACAATTATCAGACAGGCTATTAAGGTATAACATTAGCTTCCATCACTCAGGCATTACTTCTGACAAACCAAATAAATACACTGTTCAGGTGATTTACGCTGATGTTTTAAAGTGTTATCATAAAAATGATAATGAGACCCATTATCAGTGCAACTATCGGGAGGTGATTCAGATGAATATACCAGAAATAATTGCGTATATAACCATCGGATACTTCTTCGTGACCTTATCAGTTCTATATATTCTTGGCAGGAGTTCTTTCAATGCAGATAAGAGGGGTAGAGTAAGCAGAAAAGATATAGATGTATTTGAGGAGCATGAAGAGTATCGCAAGGCGGCCTGAGATAGTCTCAGGCAGGGATGGAATGCCCCGGCTTACTGACCCCGGGGCATCTATCTTGCATAAGTGAGGTGCTGTAGATACTATATATAGTGATTCGCCTCATCAAAGTCAGATTGGAACTGTACTTTTTAAATAATTACCCATAACATACTGACCATTCATGAGAATGTGCTATGAGATTACTCATTAATAGCATCCCCCCGTAATGTATATTCAATTGCTCAACTTCAATAAAGTAACTTGACGTCCTTCTCCCTATTTTGTTAACATCACATAACATTTTTAAGGGGAATCCTTAAAAATATTATGTACCGGAGGTGTTTTATGTTGAATGATGATTTGGAAGAGGCAGTTACATTTGATGATGTAGTATTAGTGCCTTCGAGGGCGGATATCCATCCAAAGGATGTTGACACAAGCTCACGGCTGACAAAGAACATCAAGCTTAACATACCCATAGTGAGCGCTGCCATGGATACAGTAACAGAGGCACGGCTTGCCATAGCTGTAGCTCGGGCCGGTGGAATCGGGATCATGCACAGGGCAATGCCTCCTGAGAAACAGGCCATTGAGGTTGAGATGGTAAAAAAGTTTGAGAGCGGGATGATAATGCGCCCTGTTACTATATCTCCCCATCAAAAGATTTATGATGCGCTTGATATAATGAAGAGGTACAGGATCTCCGGTATCCCTGTGACTGAGAATGAAAAGTTGGTAGGAATTCTCACCAACAGAGACCTGAGGTTTGAAAAGAGGCTTGAGCTTAATGTCGCTGACGTTATGACAAAGGATAATCTGATTACAGCAGCGGTCGGGACAACCCTCGAAGATGCAAAGGAAATCCTTCAGAAGAACAGGATTGAAAAACTACCTGTTGTTGACGAAGCCTTTAACCTTAAAGGACTGATCACTATAAAAGATATAGAGAAGAGGATTCAGCATCCCAATGCGTGTAAAGATCAGATGGGGAGGCTTAGGGTTGGAGCTGCCGTTGGGGTTGGTGAGGATGAGAAGAGGAGGGTGGATATCCTGATCACTGCCGGAGTTGATGTTTTAGTAGTGGACACCGCTCATGGTCATTCAATAAGGGTTATAGAGATGGTTGAGTATATCAAGAAGACATTTCCTGATATGAGCGTTATTGCAGGCAATATTGCTACGTCCGAGGGAGCTAAGGACCTTATAAGTGCCGGGGTAGATGCCGTCAAGGTAGGTGTTGGTCCGGGTTCCATATGTACTACAAGGGTTGTATCAGGCGCCGGTATGCCGCAGTTAACGGCCATATCAAGATGCTCTGAGGTCGCAAAATCTCACGGAGTTCCTGTTATTGCCGATGGCGGGATTAAATACTCGGGAGATATCGTGAAGGCAATTGCAGCCGGCGCTGATGTTGTTATGATAGGAGGACTCTTTGCGGGAACAGAGGAAAGCCCGGGTGAGGTTGTTTTGCTTCAGGGCAGAAGTTACAAGGTATATCGCGGTATGGGTTCCCTGGGGGCGATGGAGCGGGGAGGCAGGGACCGCTATTTCCAGGAGGGTGAAGTTGGTGAAAAAAAACTTGTCCCGGAAGGAATAGAAGGACGTGTGCCTTACAAAGGGACTCTTTCTGCAGTGATATACCAGCTTGTCGGGGGATTGAGATCCGGCATGGGATATTGCGGGTGCGGGTCTATTGAAGAGTTAAAGGCAAAAGCAAGGTTTGTGCGGGTCTCCGCTGCCGGTTACAGAGAGGGACACGTTCATGACGTTATAATAACAAAAGAGGCGCCCAATTATCACCTTGAGGGAGAGGTATAAGATAGAATGATGAAAGATATTCATTCAGAAAAGATTATTGTTCTTGATTTTGGTTCCCAGTACACTCAGCTTATTGCGAGGCGTGTGCGAGAGGCCAGGGTCTATTCCGAGATAATGCCGTACAATGTGCCATTAGCGAAGATTAAAAAGTTTAACCCTAAAGGTATCATCCTTTCCGGCGGTCCCTCAAGCGTCTACGAGAAGGGCGCTCCTATATGTACAGACAAGATATTTAATCTGAATGTGCCTGTACTCGGGATATGTTATGGCATGCAGCTTATGACACACCTCTTTGAAGGGAAAGTTGAAAAGGCCCATAAGAGGGAGTATGGTAAGGCAGAGCTGTACATTGATGATGATACTAATGTCCTTGAGGGGGTAGGTAATGGCTCGGTTGTTTGGATGAGTCATGGGGACAAGATAGATGAGCTGCCGGAAGGATTTTCCGCAATAGGACATACGGCAAATTCTCCAATTGCTGCAATGGGTGATGACCTGAGAAGGTTGTACGGCCTGCAATTTCATCCGGAGGTAGTGCATACCCAGAACGGCACCAAAATAGTCCAGAATTTTGTATACAATATATGCGGATGTTCAGCCACATGGACGATGAAGTCGTTCCTGGACTATTCCACAGAACAGATCAAGAAGAAAGTAGGCCGTAAACATGTTATATGCGCACTCAGCGGAGGAGTTGATTCCACTGTAGTTGCTACGCTTGTCAGCCGTGCAGTTGGGGGACAGCTGACCAGTATCTTTGTTGACAATGGACTGCTTCGCAAGGGTGAGGCAGAGAAGGTTCAAAAGATGTTCAGTGAGACACTACACTTAAACCTGAAGTATATTGATGCCTCAGATTCGTTTCTGAGAAAACTGGAGGGTGTTACCGACCCTGAAAAAAAGCGGAAGATTATAGGGAGAGAGTTTATAAGGATATTTGAGAAAGAGGCTAAGAAGACTGGAAAGGCGGAATTCCTTGCACAGGGGACTCTGTATCCGGACGTTATAGAGAGTGTTTCCTTCAAGGGACCGTCAGCGACTATCAAGACTCATCACAATGTTGGCGGTCTTCCTGACAGGATGGAACTTGATCTCATTGAGCCTTTGAGAGAGTTGTTCAAAGATGAGGTTCGTGTCCTTGGTAAAGAACTTGACATACCTGATGATATCCTCTGGAGGCAGCCTTTTCCAGGCCCTGGTCTCGCAATAAGGGTGCTGGGAGAAGTAACAGAAGAGAGATTGAGCATGTTGCGGGAGGCAGACGCAATTGTACTGGAGGAGATAAAGAAGGAGGGGCTTTATAAAGAAATATGGCAGTCCTTTGCAGTGCTTCTTCCTGTTAAGACTGTTGGGGTTATGGGTGATGAGAGGACGTATGAAAATGTCATCGCGCTCAGGGCCGTTACGAGTATGGACGGGATGACGGCAGACTGGGTAAAACTCCCGTATGATCTCCTTGGCCGGATATCGAACAGGATAATTAATGAGGTTAAGGGAGTGAACAGGGTGGTATATGATATCAGTTCCAAACCTCCCAGCACTATTGAATGGGAGTAATTATGCAGGAAAGATTACAGAAGATTATATCAGCCGCAGGCGCTGCATCTAGACGCAAGGCTGAACAGCTTATTCTGGAAGGGAGCGTTACCGTCAATGGCCAGGTTGTCACAGAACTCGGAACCAAGGCTGATCCTGAAAAGGATGCGATAAAAGTCAGCGGGAAGCTTATCCATCTTCCTCAAAGCAAGACGTACATTGTTCTTAACAAACCGAGGGGGTTCATTACGTCTATGAAGGACCCTGAGGGAAGACCCGTTGTGACTGAACTCCTGAAGGGTGTTAAGGCGAGGGTCGTCCCGGTCGGGCGTCTTGACTATGAAACGGAAGGCCTGCTTATTATGACAAACGATGGAGACCTTGCTCATGCACTTATGCATCCGTCTCATGAGATGCCAAAGTTATATTTGGCAAAGGTCAAAGGGATTATTGAAGATAAGGCGATTGATAAACTAAGGAGCGGGGTTAAACTCAGGGAGGGTGTTACTGCTCCGGCTAAAGTCGAAAAGTTGAAAAAGAGTGATGCCAACTCATGGGTCGAGATAACTGTGCATGAAGGAAGATACCGTCAGGTCAGAAGGATGCTGGAGGGGGTGGGCTACCCTGTGATAAAGCTTATACGAGTAACGTACGGGTCTTTAGCATTAGGGAATGTCCCATTGGGAAAATACAGGCATATGACGCCGGATGAGATAAAAAGACTTAAAAGGGAAGCAGCAGGTATTGTTAAAAGTAAAAAAAAGACATCGGCTGGCAGATAGCGCCGATCTTGAAAATACCCTCCCCATCAATGATAGGGGTGGGGTTATATACTGATAAACCGTTATGAGCCAGTGCTTACAAATGGGCATGAAAATAATCCCCCTTACTCCCCCTTTTTCAAAGGAGGAAATCAGATTCCCCCCTTTAGAAAAGGGGGGTAAGGGGGGATTTGAAAGGTAATTTTATAGTGAAACGTACACATTACTGTGGCGAACCAGGAAAAAGCGACATTGGCAATAAGGTATCGCTAACCGGCTGGGTAAACAGGAGAAGAGACCATGGAGGGCTTATCTTCATTGATTTGCGTGACCGTGAGGGGCTTGTCCAGGTTGTGTTTAATCCGGAACGGGACAGCAAAGTGCATAAGATTGCCCATGAATTGAGGAGTGAATTCGTTATAGCTGTAGATGGTGAGGTTTCTGCAAGACCTCAGGGTACGGAAAACAGTAAGCTGCCCACAGGTGAAATAGAGATTTTGGCTGACAGCCTTACGATACTGAACACCTCAAAGACAGTTCCATTTCCTATTGACGAAGAGACAGAGATTGCAGAAAATCTGAGGCTCAAATACAGGTATCTCGATTTGAGGCGTGAGACACTCAGAAACAATCTGTTGTTCCGTTACAAATTTATCAATTCAGTCAGAGATTTCCTGCATACAAAGGGTTTCATTGATGTAGAGACGCCGTTTCTGACGAAGAGCACCCCTGAAGGTGCAAGGGACTACTTAGTCCCGAGCAGGCTCAACCCGAGAAATTTTTATGCACTGCCGCAGTCACCTCAGCTATTCAAACAGCTTCTCATGGTGGCAGGATTTGACCGCTACTATCAGGTTGTAAAGTGTTTCAGGGATGAAGACCTCAGGGCCGACAGGCAGCCGGAGTTTACACAGATTGATCTGGAGATGTCGTTTGTTGACCGTGAGGATGTTCTTTCACTGATGGAAGAGATGCTTGTTAATGTGATAAAGGAAACAAAGGGTATTGATGTGAAGACCCCATTCCCGAGGATGCCGTATAAAGAGGTGATGGACAGGTATGGGATAGACAAACCTGACCTGCGCTTTGGCCTTGAATTAAAGGACATCTCAGACATTGCATCCGGTGTTGATTTTAAAGTCTTCAAACAGACGATCGAGCAGAAGGGCATTGTGAAAGGTATTGCATTGCCCGGTCTTGCCGGCTCCTCACGAAAGGAGCTTGATGACCTGACGGAGTTTGCCAAAGGGTATGGTGCAAAAGGACTTGCATGGATAAAGGTTACAGAGAATGGATTTGAAGCGCCGATAACAAAGTTCTTTACACAGGATCAGTTAAAAGATGTTGCGGATAGACTGGGCGCTGTGAAGGGTGATCTCATGGTCTTTGTAGCTGATAAGACAAAGGTCGTCAATGCTACATTGGCCCAGATAAGGCTGCACATGGCAAATCACCTCAATCTGATAAACAAGGATGAATACAGCTTCCTCTGGGTAATGGATTTCCCGCTCCTTGAATATGATGATGAGGAGAAAAGGTATGTGGCGATGCACCACCCGTTTACGTCACCGATGATTGAGGATATCCCGAATCTTGATAGTGATCCGCTGTCAGTAAGGGCAAGGGCTTATGATATAGTGATGAACGGTTCAGAGATCGGCGGCGGCAGTATTCGTATTCATACGAGGGAATTACAGAAGAAGATGTTTGAACTGCTTGGCATCAACGAGGAGGAGGCAGAGGCAAAGTTTGGATTTCTCCTTGAGGCGCTTGAGTATGGGGCACCTCCCCATGGCGGGATTGCCTTCGGTGTTGACAGGATTATAATGCTCCTTACAGGCGCAGAGTCAATCCGTGACGTTATCGCATTTCCAAAGACACAGAAGGGGATATGCCCTATGACAGATGCCCCATCGCAGGTTGAACAGAAACAGTTGAAGGAGCTTCACATCAAGTTTGACTAGATCAAGTGGAGGGACGGTGGGGATGGGGTATGAAAGGTTAATATGACAGACCACCTGACATACAAACAAGCCGGAGTAGACATTGATGCCGGCAACGAATTTGTCCGGCTCATAAAGCCTCTCACAGAGGCTACGAAGAGACAAGGTGTCCTCGGCAGCATCGGAGGTTTTGGCGGACTATTTCAGCTTGACACAAAAAAGTATAAAGACCCTGTCCTTGTTTCCGGTACAGATGGCGTCGGCACCAAACTGAAACTTGCGTTCATGATGAACAAACATGATACCATTGGTATAGACCTGGTAGCCATGTGCGTAAACGACATCGTAGTTTGCGGTGCAGAACCCTTATTCTTCCTCGATTATCTTGCCACAGGCAAACTTGTGCCGGCGATGATGGTGGATGTAATGAAGGGAATCAGTGAAGGCTGCAGGAGTGCGGGATGTGCACTTATAGGAGGAGAGACTGCTGAGATGCCTGCAATGTATCAGGATTCAGAGTATGACCTCGCCGGGTTTTCTGTCGGAGTTGTGGAAAGGGACCGTATCATTGATGGAAGCAGAGTAAGGCCCGGTGATAAGATTATCGGGCTCGCTTCATCAGGACTTCACAGCAACGGTTATTCACTGGCGAGGAAGGTGGTTTTTGATAAAATGGGTTTCAAGGTTACCGACACGATGGACATATTGAGCAAGACAATAGGTGAAGAGCTTCTAACACCTACAAGAATCTATGTAAAGACAGTCCTTCATATAATAAATAATTTTGATGTTAAGGGGGTAGCTCACATTACCGGTGGCGGATTGACCGAAAATATACCGAGGGTATTGCCGGAGGGGGCAGAAGCAGTCCTTTATCCCGGCAGGTGGAATGCACAAGCCATATTCTATCTTATCGAAAAGTGGGGCAACATAGAAAGAGATGAGATGTACAGAGATTTCAATATGGGTATAGGTATGGTGATGATTCTGCCGGATGAACAGGTTGAAGATTCATTGAAAGAATTGGAAAGATGCGGAGAAGAACCGTACATTATTGGCGAGATTACTGAAGGCAGCCGAAAAGTAGTGTATGAGAAGGGATAAGAAACGAATCTCCCTCCCCTTCAAGGGGAGGGCAGGGGTGGGATGGGTTCTTGCAGATGAAACAGCCTAAACTCAGGCTCGGTGTCCTGGCCTCCGGCAGGGGCTCGAACCTCCAGGCAATCATAGATGCATCAGAGCAGGGTAAACTCGATGCAGAAGTAGTCGTCGTAATCAGCGACATATCTGATGCCTTTGCCCTTGAACGAGCAGGAAAGCATGGTATACCTGGCATCCACATCAGCCCTAAAGATTTCAAAAACAAAAAAGAATATGAAGAAGCAATAGTAGAAAAGTTAAGAGAACATAATACAGGACTTGTACTATTGGCAGGATATATGAGGCTTGTGACAAATGTCCTGATCGCCGCATTCGATGGAAACATAATGAACATACATCCTGCACTTCTTCCATCATTTAAAGGTTTACATGCGCAGCAACAAGCGTTAGAATACGGGGTGAGATACTCAGGTTGTTCAGTCCATTTTGTTACAATAGACGTTGATGGAGGACCTGTAATCTTACAGGCAGTGGTTCCTGTCTTTGATAATGATACTGAAGAGACATTATCAGCGCGCATCCTTGAGAAGGAGCATATGATCTATCCGGAAGCAGTCCAATTATTTGCAGAAGGAAGATTAAAGAGATCAGGAAAAAGGGTGTGCATAATTCAATAGGGGGTGTGTTATGGAAGACAGGAGAATTAACAGAAGGGTCAGAATGGTTTCGCATCTCGAAATAACATTCAAGGGTAATGGAACGCACGTCAACGCATTCTCTACAAACCTGAGCAGAAACGGGGTTGGATTCTGCACAGGCAAAGAGATCAAGGCAAATCAGGAAGTTGAGATCAAGATGTATTTTGAGAATTCAGGCGATCATAAGATTATGGAAAACATACCCTGCAGGATACAATGGGTAAAGCAGATAAGCCGCATATACGAAGCAGGCGCCCAGTTCCTTTCCTCGGACCTTAAAGATTATCCCGTCCTTGCAAAACACATTCCTCATATGGAACCGTAACCTTTATCTGCTACAGCAGGGTAAGCGGACTATCGGGGGGTTAGCTCAGTTGGGAGAGCGTGGCGTTCGCAATGCCAAGGTCGCCGGTTCGATCCCGGTACCCTCCACCAAGCTTATCATTAAAGGAAGGTCGTCTCTGATTTCCAGTATCATTCCGTTATTCTTGCTTGACATGCCTGATAGCTTTAGCTAAAGTGTCACCTATTATAGAATAAAGATAATAATAGATCTTGGTCTGTGCAGAGGTTTATTTCTCATGGCAATTCCTGATTATCAGACAATAATGTTACCTCTTTTAAAATTTGCTGGAGACAAAGATGAACACTCTCTCCGTGAAGCAACTGATATTCTTGCTCAGGAATTTCTTTTGACAGAATATGAGCGAAAAGAAATGTTGCAGAGTGGTCAACAGGAGATATTTCATAATCGGGTTGCATGGGCACGCACCTACTTGAAAAAAGCTGGTCTTCTAGACAGTACCCGCCGCGGTTATTTTAAGATAACAGAAAGAGGTTATGATGTCCTGCGACGTAATCCACATAAAATAGACACCCAGTTTCTGGACCAATATAAAGAGTTCAAAGAATTTCGCGCCTTGAGGCATACAAAAGAGCAAGCAGAAAAAGAAAGTGAATTAAATTATGAGACTACTCCAGAAGAGGCTTTAGAAAGAGCCTATCAGAGACTGCGAGATGATCTTGCATGTGAATTGCTCCAGCAAATTACGGTAATCTCTCCCAGTCTGTTTGAAAAGATTGTAGTAGAACTTCTTGTCAAGATGGGTTATGGAGGAAGTCGTCAAGATGCCGGTAAAGCTATCGGGAAGTCTGGGGATGAAGGGATTGATGGAATAATAAAAGAAGATCGCCTTGGACTTGACATTATCTACATACAGGCCAAGCGTTGGACAGGCATAGTTGGACGTCCAGAGGTACAGAAATTTGCTGGGGCATTACAGGGACAACGCGCCAAAAAAGGAATCTTGATTACTACATCTGCATTTTCGCAGGAAGCACATGATTACGCATCGCGGATTGAAAGTAAAATCATTTTGATTGATGGAGAGAGCCTAGCTCAATTGATGATTGATAACAATCTTGGTGTCAGTTCTATGGCAAATTATGAAATTAAGCGGATTGACTCCGATTACTTTATTGAAGAATAAGAAGGTCTACCGGCTGCATGTAGGGAACCGGGCATAGTGGTTACGAATAAGTTGGGGGCATATTCATTTTGTTACTTTATACAAATATTTATCCTGAACGGAGCCTTATCTGTCAATCATAATTAATGATATAATATGGTTCGACACCATACTGATGAAGATACTTTGATAAAGAAATGGTTGCAGGAGAAGGCAGGATAAATCTGTCAGGCCTAATAAGGCAGAGTTCGTATGGAAAAGATAACGATAACCTATGATAAGGCGGGCAATACCCTGGATGTCTGGTTCTCAAAACCAAGACCCTGCATCAATGAAGAGATTGGGCATGGGATTATTCTGAAAAAAGATGAAAAGGGAGAGGTAATTGGATTTGAAAAGATAAACTATCTGAAGAAAGAGAAGCCTGAGGATGTCCAGTCACTACCATTAGAAGTTGCTGTTTTATAGTGTGCTAAAAATGTGCTTATCTTAAGAAAGAAACCTATTTACTACAATATATCTGATATAATAAATGGATAGAACAACGCTAAAAATAGCCGTTGAGAATAGCCTTATCGAATGGCAGAGGCACGCGCTTGAAAGGATGATGGAGAGGGGTATTTCAAGGGAAATTGTAAAAGGAGTACTGTTAACAGGGGAAGTTATTGAAGATTATCCTGATGATAAACCTTATCCGAGTGCCTTGTTTTTAGGGTGGCATGAAGATGAGCCATTTCATGTAGTGTCAGCTCTTGACTCTGAGAATGGCTGCTGTTTTATTATAACTTCCTATAAACCTGATTTAGAACATTTTGAATCAGATTATAAGACCAGGAGGAAAGATGACAACAAAATCAGTTCCTAACAAATGTCCGCTCTGTGGAAGCACTAAGAAACCGGGAAAAACCACATTTACCGTTGATCTTGGATTTGGTGTTGTAGTGGTAAGGGATGTACCGGCTACCGTATGTGCGCAGTGTGGGGCAGATTGGATTGAAGATTCTATTGTGGCGAAATTAGAGGAAATTGTGAATGAGGCTCGTCAGAGACATCTCATGGTAGAGATTACTACTTTGAGTCCTACATAATCCGTAAAAAGTTTAGAGAAACAGATGAATAGGTATAAAGTCATAATTTATTGGAGTAAAGAAGATGAGGCTTTTATTGCTGAGGCACCTGAGTTGCCCGGATGTGCAGCAGATGGGGCAACCTATCAGGAGGCTCTTGCCAATGTTGAAGTCATCATTAAGGAGTGGATAGAAACAGCAAAGGAACTGGGACGCCCTATTCCTGAACCTAAGGTGCGGTTAATGTTTTCATATTAACGGTCTCATAATAGTATTGCTTTATCGTATACGTTCATAGCCTAACAACGAAGCGGTAGAGTATACAACCTAATGTACATTCTATTATGAGACCCTTAATAACTGTGCTAAAAATGTGCTAATTTTGTACTAAAAAGTTTCTGAATCAATATAAAACATCAGACATGTTTGCTATGTTAGGCTAATGCTTGATGGACTCAACGGCCTTACTATAGAATGGTAGCTATGGCGAGGGGAGAGATCAGTAATGCCCACATCGAAGGAAATGAAATAGGCTCTTCGTTACTGCGTTTCTATCCAGGAAAACTGAAGGGCGGGGATTTTACCATCGATGTGGCCGAGAAGAGGGGGAGCGCCGGTTCTACCGCCCTTGTCCTCCAAACCCCCATACGAAGATAGATCCTGTCCGGATGGGAATTGTTTCGCATCCATTCAAGTATGTCCATGCAAAAGGGATGTCTTCTTTCACGACAACAAAGATCACAAGACACCTTCTGACGAATGTCCGGACTGTGGAACAGTTAATGGACTTGAGAATAAAGATAGAAGGTTTGGAAGGGGAGGAGGGGAGGGTGGTGCGGATTTGGTGAGGATGTCTGGACTTTCCCCGTGTATTTTGAGATAATTGGAGAAATCGGGGAAATTGAAACAATTGCTATAGGCGGAAAGATCCGGGATATAATGCGGATTCAGAAACAGCATGGTTCCGGCCGATGGCGAAAGCTCAAAGGGCTAGCGAAAATTCGTATGAGGGTGGAAAGGTATGCAGGGCTGAAATGCACTGGTATGAAGCCCACGGCATTGGCAAGAAAAATATGAAAATAAAAAGGATACTGGAGTAAGGCCATGAAAAAAGAAAAGAAAGAAGAGGTGTTTTCACTTTGTGTTGAGAACAAGGATTGTGAGGACTTGGAAAAGCGTAAGATATACTCCGTTCTGCCAGACAAGGGAGCAGAAAAGGATGGATACCTCAGGGTAATAGATGAATCCGGTGATGATTATCTCTATCCCCAATCCTATTTCGTCCTTATACAGTTGCCCTGCGAGGCACAAGAAGCATTAAAAGTAGCAATCTAAGAAGTACTTCTTGATTCAAAGTTTTCAACAGTCATTTGCGCACCTGTTTATGTTGCCATTGATGTATAGTTATCTTCCGAAACCGGCCAATCTTCTTTGGCCTGCCCCCATTTTCTCCCGGGTCTTTTTAAATATTTCGTAAGAGAGAATAACCCTGTCATTTTCATCTATACACTTATTTTCTACAGCCAGTTTCAGTGCCGTTGTAAAAAACTCTTTCATTTCTGCCCCTGATATTTCATCTGTAAGTCTTGCAATTTTTCGTGCGAGGATGTCCGGACTTTCCCCGCGTATTATCTGGCTACCCCTTAATAAATGTTCCAACATTCTTCAATTATCCCCAATCCCACCCTCACCTATACAGCCTTTCTCTCATTCAGCAATTCTGCCAGCTTCATAATTCCTGTCACCTCCTTTTTAAATTGTTGATTATGATACACCTGCGTATAAGTAAAGTCAAGTAAATAATACAGGCATGACATTGTATTCAAAATGCATCCTCCACCTGAGTTAACTTATTATGTCTATCCTTGACTTAAAATACATATTCTTTTATTCTTGCACTTAAGGAGGTGATTGAATATGTCCAAGACCATAGAGGCTATCTTTGAAAACGGTGTTTTTAAACCCCTCCAGAAAGTGGATATAAAGGAACATGAACAAGTTGAGATAAGGGTTATTCCAAAAGGGGAATGGGGAAAAGGGTTTAACCGTCTGATTAATAAGATACATAAAAAGTCCGCTCAATATCCTCCTGAGGAAATAGAAGCCGATATATCCCAGTCTATCAAAGAAGTCAGGGAAGGGAAGCGTGGCCGTTAAGGCTGTTATTGACACCAATATCTGGGTATCATCCCTGCTGAATCCACATGGTTATCCTGCCAAACTCAGAAAGGCCTTTGAGGAAGGACTCATAGAAGTTATCATTTCAGAACCAATACTGGAAGAGATAGCGGATGTCCTTAGTCGTCCTAAGATAAAAAATAAATATGGTGTTACTGAAACTGACATAAGGGAACTCTTAATACTGATAGAGGAACGATCAGATCATGTCCTGGTTTCCGGTGACATCAATATCTGCCGGGACATGGATGATGATCTTATTATAGAAACAGCGATAAAAGGTAAAGCAAAATATCTTGTTAGCAGGGACGATGATGTAAAGATGGATATGGAGGTTACAGAGTTTTTGTCAGGATCAGGTATATCGGTTCTTTCTGTTGCAAAATTCTTAAGACTTATCGGCCAGGACTAAGTAGCGTTAGCCCCAATTGGTATTACCTTGTTATCACCTAAGAAAGCCTTCCTCGAAGCATCCATATCCTGCCTGGTGTTCCCATGTCAGCAGCCCTCTCCTTGGACCTCCAGGGTTTATACATACCCCCCAATCCATATCCCAGTGGTGTTCATTTTTATAGTTGCCTTTATATAAAGGGCGCCACCATTTACATCCCAATGAGCAGTCAGGAAAAGCTTCATCTGTTGTCCACCGTGTTATGCCTCCACCATATTCCTTATAGTCGGTTGGTAATACTCTAACAAAGTAGTCACAGAAACCCATCTCTCGTTATTTCCTTTTAATCAATTCCGCGAAATAAGAAATTATTATAAATAATACATGAGAGAATATTTAATGTCAAGCGAAATATACATGTGTGATATTGTAAATGTGGCCTATTGCGTGTAAAACAAATACCAATGAAGGGAATAGGTCGGCGTTTGAAGAATTTCAGGGAGCAGATGGGGATATCGCAGCTTGAGTTATCCCACAGGAGTGGTATTTCTCAGGCAAGTATTGCGAGGATAGAGTCAGATCTGCAGAGAAATCTTAAGGCAGAGACAATAAGGAAATTGGCGGAGAGTCTTGGGGTATCTGTATCGCGCCTCATCGAAGAACCATCAATTATAAAAGAAGAATTAACTTCTTATGTAACTCCAAAGATGCTTCCTGTAATAAAGTGGAGTAAGTTCAAAGACCTGAAGTCTAAAAGATGGCCTATATTAAAGGAAAACGCAGATTCCACTGAACCATCACTTTCAAGCGATCAGAATGCCTTTTTCCTGATAGCATCTGCCGGTTTGATCAGCTCTCCTGTGGTTAATGAAGGAGACCTCCTTTTGATTGAACCAAACACACATTACAGGGATAGCGAACTTGTCCTCTTTCTGTCACATGAGCTGACAACATTAGGCAGAATATATTGCTATCCCAGAATGACAATCCTGCTCCCATTGACTAAAGAGTCTCCCCCGCATATATTGAAGAAAGAAGATGTAAGAAGGCCTGGTGTTCGAATCCTCCGGGTGAGTGAGATAAGAAAAAAATATTAGAATGCCTTTACTTTTGCACCATTTTCTGTTGTAGTCCCCGGGATCATGAAAATTATCCGTAATTATGATCAATACTCTACGCCGGTCTCAAGGTCTGTAGAGGAGTTAAAGCTTCTATCTGGACAATAGAAGTCAGCTTAAAAAAATAAGGAGGGGTATCCTATGAGCGGTAAGAAATCTGATAGTGGATTAAATGTAGGAGATAAGGCGCCTGACTTCAAGATTCCTGATCATGATGGCAAAGAGGTCGCACTCTCCGGTTTCAGGGGTAAAAAGGTTGTACTGTATTTCTACCCTAAGGATAGTACACCGGGATGTACAAAGGAGGCGTGCTCGTTTCGTGATAGTAATACAGAGATTAAAAAACGTGGTGCCGTTGTAATTGGAGTCAGCGCTGATTCAGTCGGTTCTCATATAAAATTCAGGGATAAATACGATCTCAATTTCCCCCTGCTGAGTGATGCGAATAAAGATGTGGTCCAGGCCTACGGTGTGTGGAAAGAGAAATCTCTTTATGGTCGTAAGTTCATGGGTATTGAACGTACTACGTTTATTATAGATGAAGAGGGCAGGATTAGTCGTATCTTCCCGAAGGTGAAGGTAGATAAACATCTTGAAGAGGTTCTTAAGGTACTATAGTTTTCAATTAGAATTGTTGTTTGAATTCCTGGAACTCCTGTCTCAATGTTTCCAGTTCCTGACGCAGTCTTGTTAATTCCTCCCGGAGTTTTTCGATCCGCTCATCTTCAGCGTTAGTATCGTTAGTATACGATACAGGGTATGAAGCTGTATCAGTGCCGGGAAGTTCTTCTATGTCAGAGAAAAGGTGAGTGTAGCGTTGTTCCTTCATGCCATGCTGACGGGGGAGAAGTTTAACATATCCCATCTCTTCAAGGTTATTCAGAACCTCCTTAGACTCTTCTATTGTATTAAACTTGTAAAGACGTTCCGTCCGTTCCCGTATCTCACCTGCGGTCTGGTGTCCCCGCAGAAACAGGATGCAAAGTATAGCTGCCTCCTTATTTACAAGATTGCGTGCCTTAAGAAAATTGTGAGAGTATTTAGCAACCCGGCTTAAATCGCTCTGCCATGCCAGTTCTTTGCTCTTAAGGCTGTCTAAGGTTCTTAATACAGTTTCTTCACTATAGGAAACTACAGGGTCCCTGTTGGATTTCTGGTTGCATGCATTAACAAGGGCATTTAACGAGAGGGGATAATAATCAGGAGTGGTCATCTCCTTTTCAATAAGGCACCCTATGACACGAACATCTTCTTTAGTAAGCTTTAAGTCTGTCACTGTAATCCCTCCATAATCTGAGATATTACCAGATTGTGTATACAGATGTCATTAAATTTGGGATTTGGTGACGCACAACGTGTTGCGACTGTAATAAAGGGTTAGAATATTTAGGGTTAATATATTTCCCTTGCATTCGCCATTCTACTGTGTTAGGATGTCGTTCAATTGATGAATCGCGAGGCGCGATGTAGCTTACCTATCGTTACCATAACATCACTCCTCAAAAGCAGGGCCATCACAAACTAAAGAAAGAGTTTTGGGCAGGGAAACTTCTTCAGCAGTTTATCAGTGTGACTGATTCAGGATTACCCTTCTGACAGGTTCTTCAAACTATGTGGAAAGACTAATGCTAATATGGTTTACGGACACCGTGTCCATTGGGGATACGTGAGTTTAAGGCCGTGGTATCTTTCCGTTTTTAACAATGTGGGACATTAGTCCCGGAATTTAATCAGGAGAAAAAGAATATGTCGTTTGAAAAAATGGGGCTCAGCCCCGAAATCCTCAAAGCATTACAGACCAAGAAATATGTGGACCCAACACCCATACAAGCCAAGGCCATCCCTATCATTATGCAGGGAAAAGACCTGATCGGCTGCGCACAGACCGGTACCGGAAAGACAGCCGGCTTCACACTCCCTGTACTCAACAGGCTTCAGAAGGGAAAGTCGCCGTCTCTCAGGGCATTGGTCCTTGTCCCAACACGTGAACTGGCTATGCAGGTTCATGAAAGTGTCAAGACCTACGGCAGTAACCTTCGTCTACGTACAGCCCTTGTTTATGGAGGTGTCGGTATATATCCTCAGAAAGAAGCACTGAGACGCGGGGTGGACATTCTTATAGCAACACCTGGAAGATTGATGGACCACATGCGCCAGAGAACAGTTTCATTCAAGAATCTTGAGGTACTCATTATAGATGAGGCAGACCGTATGCTTGACATGGGATTCATTGCCGATATACGGACAATCATTAAGAGCATACCGCAGCAGCGCCAGACACTCCTGTTTTCTGCCACTATGCCCGCAGAGATACAGAGGCTTGCTAACGAGATCCTTAAGCAGCCTGAGGTTGTTGAAGTTGCACGTCAGGGTACTCCTGCATCAGGCGTCAGACAGGTTGTTTATCCAGTGGATGTAACACGCAAGAATGACTTGTTGGTTCATCTCATTGAAAAGGAGCAGATGTCGAGGGTTCTTGTTTTCACAAGGACTAAAAATCGCGCAGAAAAGCTTGCGACACACCTTAACCGCAAAGGCAGTATGGCAGAGGCGATCCATGGCGACAAGAGCCAGAGGGAACGTACTCAGGCATTGCAGGATTTTAAGAATGGCCGTGTACAGGTTCTGGTTGCAACTAATGTTGCTGCCCGCGGACTTGATGTAAAGGAAATCTCTCATGTGGTAAATTATGAAATGCCTGATATCCCTGAGGATTATGTCCACAGGATCGGCAGGACGGCCCGTGCAGAGAAGACAGGAGATGCCATTTCTCTGGTGGCCTCGTGCGAACGTGAAAGCCTTCGCAACATCGAAAGGTATATCGGATCAAAAATTCGCCAGGTTGTAGTGGATGGTTTCGCCAGCAGTGATTTAGGGCAGAAGATAGCTTCCAAGGCTGAGCCGTCTTCTTTTAAGGCAAGGGTCAGACGACCAGGCCAATCAAGACGTCCATCATATAGTGGTTACCCTAAAGGTTAACGTTTCAAATCCCCCCTTACCCCCCTTTACAAAAGGGGGGGTAATATGTAGGGACTCTTCCCTTGCAATTCTCCATGAGAAGTGATAGTTATTTAACTGTAACTACTAAACTAAAAGGAGGATACAATGGCTAAACTACCTTCGCAGTATGTAAGTATAAAAAAGAGGTTCAGGGAATATTCCGATGCAATTGACAATCTCGGTAAGTCTACAAAGGAGATGGGACCGCTTGATGAAAGGACATCACAGCTTCTGCAGCTTGCAGCATCCGCTGCTATAAGATCAGAGGGAGCTGTACATTCTCATGTTAAGAGGGCACTGGATGCAGGGGCAAGTCGTGAAGAGATATATCATTCGCTGATATTACTAACGAGCACAATTGGGTTTCCAACGGTATCTGCTGCCCTGAGCTGGGCTGATGATGTTTTATCTAAACGGAAAAAGTAGAGTATCGTGCCGATATTGATGACCTTGAAAAAAGGCTTCTTTGTAACCCTGATATTACGAGACCATCAATATTAAAATTGACAAAGTTGACCAGTTTCAAGTCACTTCAAAGGACTTCCCTTGGTGAGGTAGACTAAATAAATAGGGACAGCGACTATTTATTGTCGAGACTTGTATTCCCCTTATAATCGGAATATTATATAGTCAGTAAAGGGTGTTCCTCATTTTATGATGATTAATCTATTTATAGTCACGCGATACATGAGACGGCATTGAGCATGTCGACGCTTATTTGGGGTCTGCTATTTGGATCAGTAGGACTTGCCTTCTTTATCTATGGCAAGAAGCAGAAGGCTATTGTCCCTCTATTCTGCGGGGTGTTCCTCATGATATTTCCGTATTTCATTTCCAACACTATTATTCTTGTGGCAATCGGGGTAGTTCTTATAGTTCTTCCATACTTCGTCAGAATCTGAGCAATGCACAATCATAGTTGCTGTATCTTCAAGTCATCATTGTGAGTTTACTCCCTCATCATTTCCCTTTGTGATGCCTCTTTTGCCCTTTTTCAGAATATCCTCTGGATTTTTGTTTATGGTCTTTTTCAGCAATAAAATGTTTCCCTCTGTATTTAGGGCCATTTTCCCTGTAGGCTTTAAATTCGCGGTCCCGGAAAGTGTGAAGCTCGTGTATCCTGTACTTTTGTAACCCTCGTGGCAGAGATTTATATTTGACATGAACCCATGGTCCACCATACCCAGGCGACCAGAACCAGCGGTCATTATGGTAATAATAATAGCGGCCGCTGATAAAGAAGATAGAATATGGAACGCCTATAGCCACATAGACCCCAGGCTGAGACAGGAAAATCATTTCCGGCGGGGCCTGAACGACTACAGCCGGCGGCACAGGGACACCAATGTTGACATTGACATTTACCTCTCCTATAGACTGACTTCCGGTAATAGCGATCAGCAATGTTAAGATGGCCATGCATGATGTTAATCGTTTAACGATATGCTTCATGTTGTTACCCCCTTGAAGAATAATTAATTAATTAATTTGCTCCAACCTGTTTAACAGATAAGGCATTCGCATTTCAATACAGTACATAATAACACATGAAATTATTATAATATACATATGTGAGGAACTCGACGCTTTCTTAAGCGCGATCCGGAACCGGTTAATCCTCGGGCAGAGAGAGTTCCGCGGCAGTCTCGAGACCGGAAGCGATTTCCTGGATAATCCCGAGACGGAGATAAATAGGACGGGTAGCTTTTCGGATCCCGGGAAGCTGCCGGTAGAACCAAACCGCCCCGCCAGCACAGCAGATACCTCCGAACAGCAGGGTTGCCGGTACGCCGATCGCATGAGATAGAAATCCCGCCAGGAGACTCCCGAAAGGTGCCGGGCCCATGAAGGCCATGATAAACAAACTCATGACGCGGCCGCGCTTGTCATCATCCACGATCGTTTGAAGGATGGTGTTGCTTGAGGCCATAAGAACCATGAAACCGCAGGAGGAGACGACCAAAAGCGCGAGGGACAACAACAGCGTATGTGAAAAAGAAAAGGCGATGAGGCCGGCGGCGAAAAGCGCGGACCCTGCAGTAATCACCCGGTCGAGTCCCAATACGGTTTTTCGGCCCATCAGCCAGAATGCGCCGATCAAGGCTCCGGTACCGATAGCCGCCATGAGAAAACCGAGTGTGTGTGGACCTCCGCCTAAAATCTTTCCCGCGAAAATTGGCATGAGCACCGTGTAGGGCAGACCCATAAGGCTCACTAGAGCGAGGAGTCCGATAATAGATCGTATCGGCTTAGACTGTACCACGTATGCGACTCCCTCTTTCAACTGGCTGATCGCGGAGTCAATGCGGCGCGCCGGGGAATGGGCCTTGATTGTCATCGCTAAAAGCGCAGTAATCACCGCGCTGTAGCTCACGGCGTCGAGGAGAAAACACCACCCCTCACCCACCGCCGCTATCAATATCCCGCCGACGGCAGGACCAATCAATCGGGCGAGATTGAACATTGAGGAATTGAGCGCGATAGCGTTGCCCAGATCTTTTTTATCTTCGACCAGTTCTACTACAAAAGCCTGGCGGCAGGGCATGTCAAACGCATTGATCAATCCCTGAAAAACACACAATACCAAAAGCCATGGAATCGTGATCCTGTCAGACAGAGTCAGGAACGCCAGTGCAAACGATTGAACCATGGCCAGGCCCTGTGTCATGATAAGCATTCGATGGCGGCTGTGCCGGTCAACGATTAGACCGGCAAGCGGCGATAGCAAAAACGCCGGCATCTGACCCGAGAACCCTACGACACCCAAAAGCAGCGCAGAACCTGTCAGCCGGTACACCAGCCAGCTCGTTGCGATGTGTGTCATCCAGGTCCCGGTAAGCGAGACGATTTGCCCGAGAAAGAAAAGCCGGTAGTTCCGATAGCGCAAGGCCCGCAAAACAAATTTGAAGTAGTTCAGCCGGGCCGTGGGTTCCGGGGATGAATTCACGATGGTTATTTTCCCTAAAAAAATGTAATGACGTTGCCTGGTTCGGCAGCATATGTTTATAAACCGGAAACCAGACAGGATCAGATCCTGATTGAGTTCGAATAATCAGATTAGCAGCTAATTATTATAGCAAACCCGATAAAAAGCAAGGATGTGTTTATATCGCGTTGAATTCCTTGACTATCAAGGCCTATCTATGATAATTTTACAGGTCTATCATGTACCATCCAACCTTCGAAGAATTCTGTAAAAAGGCGGAGCAGGGGAATCTTATCCCTGTTTATAAAGAGATACTTGCCGACCTTGAAACACCTGTCTCTGCATTCATGAAAATAGATAAGGGTGATTACTCATTCCTCCTTGAGAGTGTCGAGGGTAGGGAGAAATGGGCCCGGTTCAGTTTCCTTGGCAGTAACCCCAGGGTTATAATCAGGGCAGACCACAGGGGGGTAACAAGGGTCAGGGACGGGGTTGTAACGACTAAGGCCTACGAAAACCCGCTCGATGCCGTGAAGGAGGAGATGTCACATTACAAACCTGTTTTGGATGAGAACCTCCCCAGGTTTTTTGGGGGTGCTGTGGGTTACATGACCTATGACATGATCCGGTATTTTGAAGAGGTTGATATAGAAAAGAGGGGTGAGTTTACTCATATCCCTGACCTCTTTTTTGTGCTTACAGATACCATGCTGATATTTGATAATCACCTTCATACGATAAAGGTAGTTCACAATGCCCACATAAAGGATGATGACCTGAAAGGGACATATGAAAAGGCGATACAAAAGATTGATGGTGTCGTAGAAGATCTATGGGGACCGCTAAAGCATAGTCACTATAAGAAGGGTGGTGACCAAGTAAATCTTAAGTGGTCTTCAAATGTAACCAAAGAGGAATTCATCGGGAAGGTGGAAAAAGCTAAGGAATATATCGCTGCAGGAGACATCTTCCAGGTACAGATATCTCAGAGGTTCAGCCTTGATACAAGCTCTAACCCTTTTGATATTTACAGGGCGCTGCGCAGGGTCAATCCGTCTCCATATATGTTTTACCTCAAGTATGGTGATCTGCATGTGGTAGGCAGCTCGCCTGAAGTACTGGTCAGGTTAGAGGGGACTCGTGTTGAGACAAGACCTATAGCCGGTACGAGAAGGCGGGGCAGGAGTCCTGAGGATGATATACGAATGGAGAATGAGCTGTTGTCTGATCCGAAGGAGCGTGCAGAACATATAATGCTTGTTGATCTTGGACGTAACGACATCGGGAGGGTTTGTAAGAAGGGGAGTGTTTCGGTAAATGAACTGATGGTCATTGAGAGATATTCTCATGTGATTCATCTGGTTTCGAATGTGATTGGAGAGATTGATCCCGAGTATGATGGCTTTGATGTGCTGGAGGCATGCTTTCCGGCCGGTACTGTCAGCGGGGCCCCAAAGATCCGCTCAATGGAGATTATAGAAGAGCTTGAATCATCCAACAGGGGGCTTTATGCAGGTTCGGTAGGCTATTTCAGTTTTCAGGGGAACATGGACACATGTATTACAATAAGGACTATCGTCATAAAAGGGAATAAGGCATACCTCCAGGCCGCGGCGGGTATTGTGGCTGATTCGGAGCCTGATAAGGAATATCTTGAGACAACGAATAAGATGAAGGCTATGGTAAAGGCGATTGAGATGGCGGAGAAGGGGCTGGAGTAATGCTTCTCATAATAGATAATTACGACTCATTCACATATAATCTGGTACAGTATCTTGGCGAGATGGGGCAGGAGATGGAGGTCTTCCGGAATGACAAGATAGGTATTGAAGAGATAGAATACATGTCTCCTGAGAGGATCGTGATTTCACCGGGTCCCTGTACTCCTAAAGAGGCCGGGATATCTGTAGAATTGATTCAGACACTTGCAGGCAAGATACCCATACTCGGTGTCTGCCTCGGTCATCAATCAATTGCAGAGGCATTTGGCGGTGATGTGGTAAGGAATTACAGGCTGATGCATGGCAAGACATCCTTGATACGCCACGATGGGAAGACTATATTTTCAGGATTACCTAATCCATTTGAGGCTACAAGGTATCATTCCCTCATAGTTAAAAGGGATACGCTTCCGGCCTGTCTTGAAATAAGCGCTGAGACTGACGAAGGCGAGATTATGGGGATCAGGCATAAGGAGTTTAAGGTAGAAGGGGTGCAGTTCCATCCGGAGTCTATACTGACGACTGTAGGAAAGGATTTGTTGAGGAATTTTATTAAATTATAGGAGCAAAGTTCAGTCACGAACCGTCATGAGCCGCGGGCTCACAAAGGTACATGCAAATAATCCCCCTTAATCCCCCTTTTTCAAAGGGGGAAAGCAGTTACCCCACTTTAGAAAAGGGGGGCAGGGAGGATTTGAAAGGCTATTTCGAGTGAATCTTTATTATTATGATTAAGGAAGCTATTACAAGACTCGTAGATGGAGCAAATTTGAGTGAGTCGGAGTCTGAGGCTGTCATGGAAGAGATCATGACAGGGCAGGCATCTCCTTCTCAGATTGCCTCATATCTGACCGCCCTCAGGATGAAGGGTGAGACTGTAGAAGAGATCACTGGCGCTGCAATAGTGATGCGCAACAAGGCTGCAAGGATCAGGGTTAGCGATCCTGATGCTGTAGATACATGCGGCACCGGCGGAGACCGGCTGCATACATTTAATATTTCAACTACAGCGGCGTTTATTGTAGCAGGGGCAGGGATAACAGTGGCAAAGCATGGGAACCGTTCTGTCTCAAGCATGTGCGGGAGTGCAGATGTGTTGAGGGCGCTTGGCGTTAATATAGACATATCGCCGGCGAGGGTTGATGCCTGCATAAATGAAATAGGGGTCGGTTTTTTATTTGCACCCCTTTATCACCCGGCAATGAAGCATGCAGTGGCCCCGAGACAGGAGATTGGCATCAGGACTATGTTCAATATACTTGGTCCACTCACCAATCCTGCAGGCGCTGCACGTCAGTTGATTGGTGTGTATTCACCGCATCTCACCGAGATCCTGGCACACGTATTAATTAATCTTGGCGCCAGACACTGTCTTGTAGTTCATGGCAGTGACGGCCTTGATGAGATTACAATAACAGGCGAAACGATCGTAAGTGAAGGCAAGGCAGGGGAGGTGCGGACATATACCATCCGGCCTTCTGATTTTGGAATGAGTACAGCATCAGTAGAAGACCTAAGAGGCGGCAGTGCAGAGGAAAATGCCCGCATTGTTCTCCAGATATTAGAGGGTGAGAAAGGGCCAAAGAGGGATGTGGTGCTTTTGAATGCCGCGGCAGGTATACTTGTGTCCGGAAAGGCGGCTGATTTCAATCATGCCATTATTGAGGCTGAGAAGTCTATTGTAGCAGGTGCTGCATTGGCTAAACTTGAAACATTGAAGAAGATGACGAACCAGGGTATTTAGCCCGGTTATATGGCAGTATGTAATTATGGAAGGCTTGTTAGCAAAGATAGTTGAGCGTAAGAAGGAAGGCTTGTCACAGGTTAAGGCCAGGCTGCCTCTAAGGGAGTTAATTCCGAGGCTTCGTGATTTAGAGGCGCCGCGTGATTTTTTTAATGCGGTTTTAAATAGAAGCAATAGCTGCGTAAATCTGATAGCAGAGATTAAAAAGAAATCTCCTGTAAAGGGTGTGCTCATAGAAGACCTGAAGGTGGATGACATTGCTAAACAATATGAAGAGGCCGGGGCGTCCGCAATTTCAGTCATTACAGAGGAAGACTTTTTTTCAGGGAACCCTGAGTATATTGCAGCTGCTAAAAAGGCTGCACAGATCCCTGTGTTGAGGAAGGATTTTTTATTTGATGAGTATCATATATATGAGGCAAGGTATCTTGGAGCGGATGCCTTGCTTCTTATTGCAGCGATATTGGAACCGTCTTCCCTTACTGAATTTATCTCCATGTCATCAGAACTGGGTATGCCTGCACTTGTAGAGGTCCACGACGAGCGGGAGCTTGAGAAGGCACTCAGGGCAGAGGCTCAGATAGTGGGAATAAATAACAGAGACCTTAAAACATTTAATGTTGATATTAATACTACACTGAGGATAATTAAAGAGATACCTCGTGATAAGGTGATCGTAAGCGAGAGCGGGATTTACTCTAACGATGATATCAGGGTATTGGGAGATGCGGGGGTTCATGCAGTCCTTGTGGGAGAATCAATAGTAACCGCAAAGGATGTTGGTGAAAAGATTAAGGAACTTTTAGGGAGTTAAATGGAAAATATGGTCAAAGTAAAAATATGCGGGATAACTAATTTAGAAGATGCTCTGGCAGCGGCTGATGCAGGGGCTGATGCAATCGGTTTTGTCTTCTATCCTGAAAGCCCGAGATTTATTGACCCCGGAAAGGCCCGTGCTATAATAGCCAGACTGCCGGTATTTATTACAACGGTAGGAATCTTTGTAGATGAGAGCGAGGAACTTATAAGACGTGTCATTCGAGAAGGTGGTATCCAGGTATTGCAGTTCCACGGATCAGAATCACCAATACTATGTACAAGGTTCAGGGAGAAGGTTATAAAGGCAATCAGGATCAAGGATGAAGAGAGCATCAAAGAAATGCAGATGTATGATGTTAATACCTTTCTTCTTGATACCAAGGTAGATGGGACCATGGGGGGGACAGGAAAGACCTTCAACTGGAAATATGCTGAGATGGCTAAAGAATATGGCAGGATTATCCTGTCAGGTGGACTTAATGCCTCTAATGTTGGAGATGCTGTCAGGTTGATACAACCTTATGGTGTTGATGTCTCAAGCGGTGTAGAGATTCGCCCGGGGGAGAAAGACCATCACAAGATAATTGAGTTTGTGAGAGAGGCAAAAAAACTATATGCTTCCGGATAATAACGGTCACTTTGGAATATATGGCGGGAAGTTTGTTCCTGAGACACTCATGCCGGCATTGCAGGAGCTGGAAGAGGTATATCTAACGGCCAAGGATGATCCTGCATTTAAGGACGAGCTCGACTATTATTTTAAGAAGTTTGTAGGCCGCCCGACACCTCTGTTTTTTGCAGAGAGGCTGACCAAACAGCTAAAGGGGGCTAAGATATACCTTAAGCGTGAAGACCTCTGCCATACAGGAGCTCATAAGATTAACAATACGATCGGACAGGCTTTATTAACCAGACGTATGGGAAAGGGCCGTATAATTGCTGAGACAGGCGCAGGTCAGCATGGCGTTGCAACTGCTACTGTTGCTGCAATGTTCGGGCTCGAGTGCGAGATATACATGGGGACTGAAGATATGGAACGGCAGTCGCTCAATGTCTTCAGGATGAGGCTCCTGGGGGCAAAGGTGATACCTGTTGATAACGGGAGCAAGACTCTTAAAGATGCGATAAGTGAGGCGATGAGGGACTGGACTACTAACGTGAGGACAACGCATTATATACTTGGTTCTGTACTTGGGGCACATCCATTCCCAATGATGATAAGGGATTTCCAGTCTGTTATAGGGACGGAGGCAAGGGATCAGATCATCGCTGCTGAAGGAAGACTGCCTGACTATCTTGTGGCCTGTGTTGGCGGGGGAAGCAATGCGATAGGTCTCTTCTACCGGTTCATTGACGACCCATCCGTGAAAATGATTGGCGTTGAGGCAGGGGGGCTTGGCATTAAGACCGGAAAGCATGCGGCGAGATTTGCAACTGGATCAGTCGGCGCGTTTCAGGGTACGATGACTTATCTCCTGCAGGATAAGGATGGCCAGATCAAGGTTACCCATTCAGTCTCTGCAGGACTTGATTATTCAGCGGTCGGACCTGAACACAGTTATTACAGAGATGCAGAAAGGATCAAATATACATATGCCACGGATAAGGAGGCCCTCAGTGCATTTTCTCTGCTGAGTGAGATAGAGGGGATAATGCCGGCGTTGGAGAGTTCACACGCAATTTCATATGTGACAAAGCTTGCACCAACGCTGTCTGAAGATAACATTATTATAGTGAATCTGTCCGGCCGTGGTGATAAGGACGTTCAACAGGTGGCGGAAATTCTGGGCAGCAGGTAAGGCAAGATGGGCAGAATAGAAGATACATTTACAAGACTGAAATCAGGAAATGAGAAGGCCCTCATTACCTATATCATGGCTGGTGATCCGGACCTTGACACAACAGGGGCCCTGATCGAGACCATTGAGAGGGCAGGTGCCGATATACTGGAGCTTGGAGTCCCATTTTCAGATCCGGTTGCAGACGGTCCAACGATCCAGCGGGCGTCTGATCGTGCCCTCAAGTCCGGGACTACGCTTAAAAAGGTCATCTCTCTTGTCAAAAAGACAAGGAAAAAGGTTACTGTTCCAATTATTGTTATGACGTATTACAATATCATATTGCAATACGGGATAGAAAGATTTCCGGCAGAAGCTGTCTCTGCCGGCATAGATGGAGTTATAATACCGGATCTTCCTCCTGAGGAGGCAGAAGAGTTTATCAGGTATGCGAGAGAAGCAGGTCTTGACACTGTGTTCCTTCTTGCGCCAACAAGTACTGAAGAGAGGATAAAGAAGGTTACATCGGTCTCTTCCGGTTTTGTATATTATGTGTCCATGACAGGTATTACAGGAGGGAAACTCGCTAATTTTAACGAGATTAAGGATAAGGTTTCAGAGATACAAAGGCACACCGGCCTGCCTGTGGCAGTAGGTTTTGGCATCTCCCGTCCTGAGGAGGCGAGGAAGATTTCCCGCTGGGCAGACGGCGTAATAGTGGGGAGTGCTGTTGTCAGGCTTATTGAGGAAAATATTGGGAAGAAGCAATTATTGTCCAGGACAGGTAGTTTCGTAAAGTCCTTAAAAAAGGGGATAAATGGCCTGGTTTAAGAAAGAAGATAAGAAGATCAAGATACCGGAAGGGCTCTGGATAAAGTGTAACTATTGCCGGGAGATCATCTACAGGAAAGAAGTAGAAAAAAGCTCCATGGTCTGTCCCAAGTGTAAGTATCACTTTTACATATCAGTTGAAGATCGTATAGCCCTGATAATTGATGATGGCAGCTTCAAAGAGATGGACGGATCTATCTACTCCCTGGACCCATTGGAATTTAAAGATTCAGTGAAATATAAAGACAGGATTAAGAACTATCAGAAGTCTACAGGTTATGCTGATGCATTTATCTATGGAGAGGGTAAGATAAATGAACTGCCTGTAATAGTTGGGATATTTAATTTCAAGTTTATGGGCGGGAGCATGGGTTCTGTTGTTGGAGAAAAGATATTGCGTGCAGCAGAGACTTCTATGAATACAAAGTTTCCCCTCATAATAGTCTCTGCCTCCGGCGGGGCGAGGATGCAGGAGGGAATACTCTCGCTAATGCAGATGGCGAAGACCAGCGCGGCCTTATCGCGCCTCTCTGAAATGGGGATACCGTATATCTCGATATTGACTGATCCGACTTTCGGAGGGGTTACCGCAAGCTTTGCCATGCTGGGAGATATAATAATTGCTGAGCCTAAGGCCCTTATCGGCTTTGCCGGACCCAGGGTTGTTGAACAAACTATAAAACAGCAGCTGCCTGATGGTTTCCAGCGTGCAGAATTCCTGCTTGAGCATGGAATGATAGATATGATAGTAGAGAGGAAAAAACTTAAAGATACTTTATCAAAGGTTATAACCTTCTTCAGCCCGTCTTAAAAGTGAGAGATGAACGAGTTATCTTATTTATATTCTCTCCAGCAGTTTGGAATAAAATTAGGCCTCTCAAATATCAAAGCGTTATGTGACATCCTGGATAATCCGCAGGATAAAATTAAGACTATACATATAGGCGGGACTAACGGAAAAGGATCCACGGCTGCAATCATTTCAACTATCCTGCAGAAGGCCGGATACAAAACGGGTCTTTACACCTCACCTCATTTGACTGCATTTTCTGAACGGATAAGGATCAATAATGTTCCTATACCAGGGGAACGGACATCCGCCCTCATCCGGCATATAAAGGAATGTATAAGTGAAATGGAAATTGCCCCTACATTTTTTGAGTTTACGACAGCCATGGCACTTCAGTATTTTGCAGAGGAGGGTGTGGACATTGCAATAATGGAGGTTGGTATGGGCGGGAGGCTGGACGCAACAAATATAATCGTCCCGCTGCTATCGGTTATCACGAATATTGAATATGATCATACTGAATATCTTGGCAAGACTCTGGAAGAGATCGCTGCAGAGAAATGCGGAATAATAAAGCAGGGTGTTTCACTGATTTCGTCAGAAAGACGGCCGGGCATTGCTTCTGTCATAGAAGAAATTGCTTTGGGAGCAGGAAGTCAGGCATATCTATATTGCAGGGATTTTGTTGCTGAACCGGTTGAAATCGGCCGGAATCAGAGCAAATTCTTCTATAGCGGCCGTAAATATAAGCGTTTATTTCTTGAAACGGCACTCCTCGGACGACACCAGATGTTAAATATGGGGACAGCCCTGTATGCTGCAGAACTATTATCTGAGATGGGATTTAATTTGACGGTAGAGAATTTAACGGCTGGTGTTCGTGATGTTGTGTGGCCCGGAAGGCTTGAGACATTGGCAGGCCGCCCTGGATTTCTGCTTGATGGCGCCCACAATCATTCTGCTTCCATTGTCCTGCGGGCGTTTATTGAGGATGTCTTAAAGGGTGACAGACATATAAACAAGGTAGTCATGATATTCGGCGCCCTGAGGGATAAGGATGTTAGTTCTATGTTGCAGGAGTTGATACCCTGTGTAACAGACATAATATTAACAATGCCTGATACAGACAGGGGTCTACCGGTGGACGAACTCATGGAGATTGCAGCTGAGTCAGGAAGGAACTTCCGTGCCTTCAGTACACTATCTGATGCCATATCTGCTGCCAGGGGCATTACATCTGACTCTGATATTGTACTCATTACAGGATCCTTATATCTTGTAGGTGAGGCTCGCACTCTTCTTTCGGGCAGATTGGTTAGTAGATGACAAGATGAAAAAGTGGACTCCCGCCCTTTTCATATTCATTTGTTTTATTTGTCTGGCAGTGTCACATTCGCATGCGGAGGTTCCGGAAACAAGGATAACAGCTGACACACTGACATATGCCGATGGTATTTATACGGCTGAAGGTAATGTGGTTATACACTATGCAAACAGGGTTCTCAGATCTTCTAAGGTTATTCTGGATAATAACAGTGGTGAGTTAAGTGCATCGGGTAATGTAGAGCTTGAGGATGGGGATAACCGGTTATCATCTGAGAATCTTTACATTAATATGAGAACATCATACACAAGCATTGAAAATGGCAAGCTGTTCATTAAAGAGGACAATTACCATATAGAAGGAGACAAGATAGAAAGGTTGTCTCAAGACAGGTTCAGGATCAGGAAGGCAAAATTTACCACATGTGATGGTGATAACCCCTGCTGGAGGTTTGAAGGAAATAATATAAATATACGTTTGAATCACTTTTTTACTGCCCGGAATGTCTTAATGTCTGTGAAGAATTTCCCTGTCCTGTATATCCCGTATATTGTACTTCCTATTGTTCAGGAGAGGCAGACGGGATTGTTAATACCCAGGATTGGCTATAATACAGGCGAGGGACTGAAGTTAAACAATGCATTCTACTGGGCCATATCCGAGAGTAAGGATGCCACGATATACTCAGATTATTACAGTAAGAAAGGTTGGGGGGGAGGACTGGAATACCGTTATCTTTATAGTAAAGATACAGGCGGCCAGTTTAACGGTTATTATCTGAATGATAACCAGTTGAATAGAGACCGATGGGATATTAAATATCAGCACCGGCAGGTAATTGCTGATAATTTTACTGCAAAGCTACGTGTAAATCACCTCAATGATAAGACACTTTACAAGGACATAAGTGAAGATATTGGTGAGCGCCTTCAGAGGACTCAGGATTCAGACCTTTATGTAAGCAGGAGGTGGGATCATCTTTCCTCGCACCTGTGGGCACAGTATACACAGAATCTTGATCCGGCGGGTAATAGTACAGGTATATATCAAAGGCTGCCAGAGGTCAGTGTAAATGTTATTGATACGAGGGTTGGAGGACTGCCGGTTTTTTATAATCTGACATCATCTGCCTCGAGGTGGGAGGAAGAAGATACGGGGCTTACAAGATTGTTTATAGCGCCTGCCTTGTCAGCACGATTTGCCCACAAAGGAGTTGTCTTCATACCCAAGGCAGGGATAGAGCAGGTGTCTTACTACTATGACGGTGATACTGACCCTGTACATTCAAATCTATATGAACTTGGCGCATCTCTTTCTACCAAGTTCTTCAGGTCATTCAGCACAGGTAATGGTGAGTTGCTGCACTTTATAGAGCCGGTTTTATCTTATGAATATGCAGATGGGGACAAACCGGAGGCAGGTGGTAAGAAGCTTGATCTGGTGGAAGAAAGTGGTAAAAAAAATGCAGTATCATTTACTATTATTAACAGGGTGGTATCCTTACACAGTGTCAGGAAGTATGAGCCATTTAACTTACGATTGACTCAACTATATTATATTAACCCGGATGGTCCTGAAAATTCGGGAAAGAGGTTCTCTGATACAAGGATTGAGGCTGTCTTAAGGCCGTATGAATCCGTCTCTGTGGATGCCGATACTATGTATAACCATGATAAGGGAGATTTCAGCTCTTTTAACACAGACTTGAAAATAACCGGAGGCAGTAGTTATTTAAATGCAGGGTATAGATATTCCAGAGATTATTCAATAGATTTTATAACGGCAGAGGCCGGCATAGTGATGGACAGTATCAGCAATTCAATAGCTCTATGGTATGATAATAACGACCATGTTATGAGAGAAACGAATTATACACTTAAGTATATCGGTCAGTGCTGGGGAGTATCATTTTCATACAAATACAGGCCTGATGAAGAGCAATACAGTGTGCTTCTGAATCTAAAGGGGGTTGGCTCAGTGGGTCGGATTTAAATGCGCCTTCTCCTGATTTCCACCTCTGTCAGTCTTTCCCAAAGATAGTTCTGAGGATATTATAAACAAATAAATAAGCCCCTGCCGCATAACATAAGGCTGCTGCGATAAAAAGTGTGCGTACAGCAGGTGTCAGGTGGAAACGTGACAGCGGCCATGCAATCATGAGGCCGATGAGACCGGCGTTGGCAAGTACAACGTGTGTATTAGCAAGCCGTTCGCTGAACAGCACCTTCCCGGTGAAGCGTGGAAGTACGTGATAAGCGACAGCAAATACCATCATCGAAAGCCAGCCCAAAAGGTTAATATGGGCATGCACAGCCATGAATCCCCCGATGGCACCCGGGTGAATGGTGAGACTTACGCCAATCGTGACTCCAATGACCAGATAAATAAGACTGGCTACAAGAAATATTTGTGTCGCTTTTCCCAAGGGCATACCTCCTAAAATATAAAGGCCCTGAGATAACGCCCAGGGCCTCTATTTGATTAATCATGTTACTACTTGGTTATTTCTTCAAGCTTTTTATATATGCGATAACATCATCAATGTCGCCTGCCTTCAGTGTCTTGGCAAAACCTACCATTGCGGTGCCGGGTCTTCCTTCAGTAATACTCTTATGAAGTCTTGCATCATCAATACCCTTCATCTCTGTTGCGCTTGTGAAATTCCTTGGCTTTGGATTCATGGTAGCTGCTGCCGGTCCCATACCATCACCCTTATCTCCGTGGCATACTACACAGTTTGCTGTAAATACTTTTTTCCCATTTGCCGGATCTGCTGCGAAACCCTGGGCAGTATACATGGTAAGGCCGAATGCTGCAACAGCGATTGATGCAACTGCAATTTTGGCTAATCTTGACATTTCTTGAAACCTCCTGATTAAGTGTGGTTAAGTTATACTACTGAATCACTCAGCGCCGCTAATTTATGGCGCATTACTTTGATGGCTATTAAGTGGCTGCTGCCGTTTCCCACCTCCCCTCCATGTAAGAATAGCAGATGACTATAATTTTATGTTTAACTTGAATGCTATATTTGTAAAATACAATAAAAAATATACAGATACGCCCTGTTAATGTCAAGGTTTTTTTTGTTATGCCTTTCTGACTTCTGTCTATGACAATATTGACATAATCGGATAGATATAAATGGGTTAGACAGTTGCCTACTTACAGATTGACATCAGCAATTTATCCTGATAATATAAATTTTACAGGCTAAATATTTATCGTCTCACATCATCTGTAAATCATATATGAAGCAGTAAATTACAGCATTTTTGATTAAGATCCTATAACTGCAAATGTTCAAAGGGAGGCGTGTAATGAAAATTAACATGATACTTATAGTTGTTGTATGTACGGTACTTGTTGCGTCAACAGTTGTCAGGGGTGAGGAACCCATTGACAAGAGATGGTACATTTCACCCGGAGTCAATTACATCTTTGCCGACAGTGATCGGCTGTCCGATGATGACCCGGAATTCAGGATAGGTATAGGTAAGGCAGTCAGCAGGTCATGGAACCTTGAGCTTAATATTATGATAGACAATCTGTCGGGTAAAGGCGCTAATGATGATTATGAACAAAGGGGGTTAAGTCTTAATGCGCTGTATTTCCTGACTCCGGAATCGCAAATATCTCCTTATGGTGTCCTGGGAATAGGTGCGCTCCGCACCAGCCATTCGGGAGAGAAAAGTACTAATTTAATGGCTGAACCTGGAATTGGCCTGAGACTTTCAATAAGAGAGAGCTGGGCATTGAGGCTTGAGGCACGCCACCGTTATGATGATGATAGTTCCAGCCTTTCTACTGAGGATCAATTCAATGACTGGCTTACAGGTTTGACTCTGACTTTACCACTTGGGAAGATGGCAGAGCGGGAAAAGCCTCAAAAGACAGCCGCTCATGTCCCTAAGGACGATGACGGAGATGGTGTCAGAAATGAAATTGACCGCTGTCCTGGTACTCCAGCTGGCGTAGGTGTTGACCCCACAGGCTGCCCGATAGATTCTGATAAGGATGGTGTTGCTGATTATATGGACAAGTGTCCCGATACTCCTGCCGGCTTAAAAGTTGATTCGAATGGATGTTCTGAAGATTCGGACAATGACGGTGTAGCAGACTCGATGGATCAATGTCCAAAGACCCCTGTGGGTATCAAGGTAGACACAAAAGGGTGTCCGATTGACAGCGACAAGGATGGTGTTGCTGATTATATGGACAAGTGTCCCGGAACCCCTGCCGGGGAAAAAGTTGATGCAGATGGCTGTTCTGAAGATTCAGATAATGATGGAGTTGCAGACTCTCAGGATTTGTGTCCGAATACCCCTCCAGTTGCGAAGGTTGATGCAAGAGGTTGTCCGCTTGATACTGACAGTGATGGAGTTGCAGACTATATTGACAAATGTCCTGACACAAAGCCTGACACCGTGGTAGATGATAAAGGGTGTGCGCTTCCGGAAAAGGTGTCAATAACACTTAATATCGAGTTTGAGACAGCAAAAGCAGACATTCACTCGAAATACCACGATGAGATTAAAAATCTTGCTGACGTTATGAGCAAATATAAGACTACAACTGTTGAGATCGGCGGACATACTGATAATGTTGGAAGAGAAGCGACGAATATTGAATTGTCACAGAGAAGGGCGGATGCGGTGAAGAATTACCTTGTTGAGGAGTTTGGGATTAGCGCTTCAAGGATTAGTGCGAAGGGATACGGTTCTTCTAAACCTGTAGCGGATAATTCAACTGCCACAGGCCGCCAGCAGAACCGCAGGGTTGAGGCAGTCATTGATACAGTGGTCCACAGACAGTAACGATATTTGCAGGAGGGTATATGAGCCTGATACAGGAATTTAAATCATTTGCAGTAAAAGGGAATGTTGTCGACATGGCAGTTGGTATTATTATCGGCGCTGCATTTGGCAAGATAGTGTCATCTCTGGTTGAAGACATAATAATGCCGCCTGTAGGTTTGCTTATAGGAGGGGTAGACTTTTCAGACCTTGCTATTACGATGCAGGCTGCATCAGGCAGCGTTCCTGCTGTGATGTTTAAATACGGCAAGTTTGTCCAGACGGTGCTTAATTTTACTATAATTGCATTTTCAATATTTATACTTGTCAAGGTTTTGAGCGCCCTCAAAAGGAAAGAGGAGGCTTCACCTGCCGTTCTGGCAGGTCCAACTAGAGAAGAGGTCCTGCTCTCAGAGATCAGGGACATTTTGAAATCAAAATAAAATAGTAAGGAGGGTCTGCCTTGAAACTAAAATTTATCATTGTTCATACGTTCGTTTTAATGCTGGCAGTCTTGTATCCGTTCTTTGCAGCTGCGGAGACTACGGAACCAAAGAGGATTACAGATGAGGCTCAACTGTCATATGTCGACTCGCAGGGAAATACAAGGCTGTCGTCGCTGCTGATTGTGAATACGCTGAAATATACCCCTGTAGACTACCTTATAGCAACATGGAACATCGAGGCGCTGAAGGCATCATCTGAAGGCGAGTCAACCGCGGAACGTTACACAACATTGCTCCGTCTTGATTACCTGATCAGAAGCAGGATGTACTCATTTGCTGATGTATCCTGGCTTCAGGACGAATTTGCGAAGATTGATCACAGATACTATTTCGGCGCAGGTATTGGCTACA
Source organism: Nitrospirota bacterium (assembly GCA_020846775.1). NCBI lineage: Bacteria > Pseudomonadati > Nitrospirota > Nitrospirota bacterium. The sequence continues at coordinate 17,592 of JADLDG010000006.1, read as the reverse complement.
AAATACTTGCAGGCCCGAAACACATGCTTAACACAGAAGCAGGTATTAACTACACAATGGATACATATACAAACCATACGGACAGCGATTATATGGGAGGCAGAATTTTCGGGAAGTATACCTATAACATTACACCAACGAACAAGTTTGAACAGGCCGTTGAGTACCTGCATGATTTTGATAACAGCGAAAACTTTAATGTAAATTCAGATACGTCCCTCTCAGCAGCGCTTAACAGTATGCTCTCACTGAAGACCAGCTACAAGGTAAAGTATGACAATGAACCTGTAGGCGGGGCGAAGTATACTGACAGGGTCCTGGCGCTTTCGCTGGTCGTAAACGTGTTGTAAGGTTATCTGTGTGACCTGTGACATGAGCAGGGGAATCCAAAGGGATGACAGTCGGGATGTTCCGCATCGTAATTATTGTAATCCCGCAATCCTCTGTGGTAAAATACTGAAATTTTGAATGAACATTGGAGGGTTTTAGTATGGGGCTTCTTTCCGGAAAGAAAGGTATCATATTTGGTGTTGCAAATGAGCGCAGCATAGCGTGGGGCATTGCAGAGGCGCTCCACAGGGAAGGGGCTGAGCTTGCCTTTACCTATGCCGGTGAGGTGCTGGAGAAGCGTGTTAGACCTCTTGCAGAGGGTATGGGCGCTAAGATAATAGAACCCTGTGATGTTACCCGTGATAGTGATATTGAGAATGTCTTTAATAAGGTCAGGGAAAATTTCGGCGGGATTGATATAGTTGTTCATGCCATAGCCTTCGCAAACAAGGATGAGTTAAAGGGACTCTATCTCAATACATCCAGGGAGGGTTTCAGGTTGGCAATGGATGTAAGCGTCTACTCTCTCGCTGCTATAGTGAGATATGCCGCACCACTAATGGAAGGACGTCCCGGCAGTATAATAACGCTTTCGTATTACGGATCGGAAAAGGTAGTCCCAAATTACAATGTAATGGGTGTTGCCAAGGCTGCACTTGAGGCGAGTGTGCGTTATCTTGCTATGGACCTTGGGCCTAAAGGGATCAGGATCAATACCATTTCCCCTGGTCCTATAAAGACCCTTGCAGCATCAGGTATTGGAGGGTTCAGGGAAATGCTTCAACATGTCGCAGCCAAGTCCCCTGTAAAAAGGAACATAACCGCTGAAGAAGTCGGCAAGACAGCCCTGTACCTATGCAGCGATCTTGGCAGTGGAGTGACCGGCGAGCTGATTCATGTAGACGGGGGCTATAACATAGCAGGCATGTAAACTGTATCAGGGGAGTATCTTTACTTCCTTAGTCTGTGATTCCTTCCTGGATCCCACTGAACTGGCGCAGTATACACACATATAGTCATATAAGTCGCCGTCTGCAAGGACAAGCAGGAGCCGTTCCCTTACAGGTACTGCCTGCTTACATTCCGCACAGAAGAGCATAGATGCCTTGAATTGCTCAAATTGTTTCATGCGAAGATAGAACCTCCTTTAGCACTATCTGCTTCATACTCATTGCTTCTTATAACGCCATCATCCTATCCAGAGCTATTCTTGCCCACTTCTTTTCTTCCTCGGGCACAATAATCTGATTAACAACATTGCCATTAACCAGGTTCTCCAGTGCCCAGCACAAGTGCTGAGGGTCAATCCTGTACATGGTTGAACATAGACATACTGTAGGAGAGAGGAAGAATATCGTCTTATCAGGTTCTTCCTTTCTAAGGCGGTTTACGAGATTAATCTCTGTCCCTATGGCCCATGCTGTACCCGGCAGCGCAGATTTTACTGTATTGATAATGTATTCTGTAGAACCGCACAGATCAGACCGGTCCACCACCTCACTGCGGCATTCAGGGTGGACAATGATGTTTATGCCGGGATGCTTTTCCCTGAAGTATTCAATGTGTTTTGGCAGAAACAGCATATGGACATTGCAGAATCCATCCCAAAGAACAACCCTTGCCTTGTTGATTCCGGCCTCATGATTCCCTCCGAGATGCTCATCCCTGTGCCATACAATAATCTCATCTTCGGGTATGCCGGCCCTTGCTGCACTATTCCTTCCAAGATGCTCGTCAGGAAAGAATAAGACCTTCCTTCTTGCTCCCAGCGCCCACCTGACTATCTTTTCTGCAGAGGATGATGTGCATATGGCCCCCCCTTTTTTTCCGCAGAATGCCTTTAAATCAGCCGAGGAATTAATATATGTAACGGGCAGGACATTTTCCTCTCCTGCAATATTGGTGATCTCTTTCCATGCCTTTTCTACCCTGTAAAGGTCTGCCATATCAGCCATGGAGCAGCCTGCTGTAAGGTCCGGCAGAATCACCTTTTGCCACTCCGCGGTGACAATGTCTGCCGTTTCTGCCATGAAGTGCACCCCGCAAAATACTATAAATTCGCTGATGCTTTTAGCTGCCTGCTGAGACAGCTTCAGAGAATCACCCCGGAAATCCGCATATCTTATTATATCATCCTGCTGATAGTGATGACCCAATATGAGAAGGCGTCCGTTAAGGTGTTTTCGCGCCTTTATTATCCGTTCGTCCAGCTCAGTAATGGATAAGTTCAGGTAATCTTCGATTAAGTAAGGAGTGCCTGCATTCATGTTAATATTATAGTATATGAATTCCAATAAAATCAATAGGTTTCATTCCTACAGAATAATTATTTTGCGCCGATAATAACAAACGTGAAAGACAGATTAAAGATTTATCTGGTTATTGTGTCCATTCTCTTTATAGCAATTCATATTACCTCCGAGCATCTTGCTAAAACGGTAGATGAAGAAGTTGAAATATTTAATCATCATGTTTCCATATTTTTTAATGCTCACAAGATAATTTACCACATTACAGCTATCCAGGGAGGTGTCTACAGTCTCGAATATGGTTCATTTAAAGATGCTGACCAAATTAAATCACATCTTAAGGAATTAGAGCGGGGCATTGAAGGACTGTCAGAGGGGATAAGCTTTATATACCTTAACGGGATGGATGATGAGGAGTTCAGACAATATGCTCAAAATACAGAGGCTATAAAAAACCTCTATCCAAAATATATAACCCATGTAAATGCAGTATTGGCAGAAGACGATGTTAAACTGAGACAGAAGCAAATAGAGGAAGTGGCTGAGATCGGCGAGAGAATGGGGTATTTTATCCGGGAACTTGACAATTATATGGACGTACAACATACAGAAATCAGTGCGTTTCTACCAACAATAACTGATAAAATGAGGTTTATAAGGAATGTTTCGGGCATTTTTTTATGGGGCGCTATAGTTATATTATCCATAGTATATTTTTATTCATGCAAGCCTCTTTTCAGGTTATTACCGTATTTGAGCGCTATTAGAAATGGTGAATATGACTTTAAACCTGAGTTAGACAATACACGGTGTGAGAATGAAATAGAATCAACTCTTAAAGCAGTCATTTCAAGGATCAATGATTCTGAGAAGTCTTCTTCGGCATTGTCAATCCTTGACCCCCTGACAGGCGCCTACAACAGGAGATATTTTGATATGAGGATTAGTGAAGAGATGAGCAGGTATTCACGACATGGAACAATATTTTCACTTTCTATTATTGACATTGATTTCTTTAAGAAAATTAATGATACATTAGGCCATCAGGCTGGTGATTTAGTCCTTAGGGAGATGGTTGCAGTAATCAGGAACAATGTGAGGGAAACAGACATTGTCACCCGTTATGGAGGAGAGGAGTTTGCAGTGTTATCTCCGTACACTCCGAAATCCGGTGTGTTAACGCTGGTAGAAAGATTAAGAGGGGTTGTTGAAGGATATAAATTCTCAGGCTTAGACCATTCGTTGACCATCAGTATTGGCATCGCAGATTCTGCAGGTAAGAGGACCGCAGAACATATAATTGAAGATGCTGATGCCAGTCTCTATATTGCCAAAAATAGTGGTAGAAATAAATGTGTCGTTGCCGGAGCCGCCGCATAACCACCTGCCTTTGCAACCTCCTGAATAGGTTTCGTTTTTTTGAAGTCATCAGTTTCCCTTGCCTCTTATTTCCAAAGTATGTTAAATTGTTTAGATGCCTGAAAATACCTTTAAATCAGGGTTCGTCTCGATTATAGGCAGACCGAATGTTGGAAAATCCACTCTTTTAAACGCTATCCTGGGAGAGAAGGTCTCTATAGTCTCTGACAAACCACAGACTACAAGAAACAGGATACTTGGGATCAGTACGCATCCAGGAACTCAGGTTATCTTTATTGACACCCCGGGCATTCATAAACCAAAGCATAAATTAAATGAATACATGGTAAAGACAGCACTGCACACCCTTGATGAAGTAGATATCGTTCTTTATATGACTGAGGCCGGAGAGTCAATCGGCGGCGGCGACAGATACATCATCGAAAGACTGCAGGATGTTAAGAAACCTGTACTCCTTCTTATAAACAAGATTGACCTGGTTCAAAAGGGCTTACTCCTTCCGCTTATAGATGAATTCAGCCGTTTGTATAATTTCGTTGAGATCTTTCCTGTTTCCGCCCTGCGGGGAGATAATGTGTCCGTTCTATATGAATCAATTGTGAGTCGTCTGCCGGAAGGTCCGCAGTACTTTCCAGATGATGCTGTGACAGACCAGCCAATGAGGTTCATTGCCGCAGAGCTTGTGAGGGAGAAAATATTTCAGCTTACTTATGAGGAGATACCATATTCCATCGCCGTTGGTATTGAGGAATTCGGGGAGGATAAGGAAAAAAACATGGTGTTTATCAGGGCGGTCATTTTTGTAGATAAAGATTCACAGAAGGGGATCGTTATAGGAAAGGGCGGAACAAAGTTAAAGAAAGTCGGGCAGCTTGCGAGGGAAGAGCTTGAGGCTATTATGGGTATAAAGGTCTTTCTTGAGTTATGGGTCAAGGTTAAATCAGGCTGGCGCGGTGATGATATGATTCTTAGGATGCTTGGATATAAAATATAGAATTACCAATGAGAAATTAACTTATGGCAGTCGTAAAATTTGATCAGCTTATCTGGACAGTAAGGAAATTCCTTCATCGCGGGGCTATTGCCAATTTAGCCAACATGGCCAACCGTATGCATCATGCCGACCTCGCACGGTTATTCAGAAGCCTTGATGCGAAAGAGATAAAAACCATATTCGGCCTCCTTAAAGAGAGCACGACAAGGGGGCAGCTCATAAGTGAGATGGACGAAGGGAGCAGGCGCGCCGTCCTGGAGATGATCCCGCCATATGAGATTGTCCAGCTTTTAAGACACATCCCATCCGATGATGTGGCAGATATATTTGCAGATCTGCCTGATGAAAAAGGTCATGAAGTCCTGACCCTGATGGGGGTCAAGGAGTATGAGGCCGTAAAAGAGCTGCTTCAGTATCCTGCCGAGACTGCCGGCGGTATCATGAACACAAAGGTGTTTTCACTCACAGAGGATTTGAGTGTTCAGGATGCGATAAAGAAACTTCAGGAGGCAGGAGAAGTTGAAATGGTCTTCTATGTCTATGTTGTTAATGAGTCAGGTAGGTTGGTTGGTGTGGTCTCTCTGCGTAAACTCCTCCTTGTCCCTCCGGTTACAAGGCTTAGTGAAATTATGGAAACTGAGGTCATTCGTGTAAATACAGATGTTGATCAGGAAGAGGTGGCACGTCTTGTAGCAAGGTATAACATCCTTGCTATTCCGGTTGTTGATAAAGAAGATAAACTTGCCGGCATCATCACGGTAGATGACGTAATTGATGTTATCCGTGAAGAAGCAACTGAAGATATGTTGAAGATGGCCGGTACAGAGGATGATGAGTATATATTTACCAGCTCCCCTTTAAGAGTGGCACGATACCGTCTTCCGTGGCTGATCGTAACAATATTCGGTGAGGTTGTTGTTGGCGCTGTCCTGTGGCATTTTAAGGCAACCCTTGAACAGATTATAGCCCTTGTCTCGTTCGCACCTATAATCAGCGCCGTATCCGGTAATGTAGGCGTGCAGTCTTCTACTGTTGTTACACGTGGCCTTGCTACCGGCCGGATCGAGGTTACCAATGCCATGCGGGTATGGTTAAAGGAATTAAGGGTGGCCCTCCTGATCAGTGCTGTTTGCGGCATACTCCTGGGGATAGTAGTATATTTATGGCATGGGCAGGCCATGCTTGGTCTTGTAGTCGGTAATGCAATGATTACATCTATACTTGTTGCATCAGCGCTTGGTACCATGATGCCTGTTATATTCAAGATGTTGAAGGTAGACCCTGCCATAGCATCGGGACCTGTTGTGACAACGCTGACAGATATAGTAGGATTTACCATATATCTATCTGTAGCAACGGTGATGATCGAGTATTTATAGGTAAAGTTATGCCATTGATAAAATCATCAGGTATTATACTCAACAGCCGGCCTATGGGTGAGTATGACAGGATTGTCGGTATATTTACTGAAGACCTGGGAAGGATTGACGGCATAGCAAAAGGGGCGAGGAGCTTTAAAAACAGGTTTGGCGGCTCACTTGAGCCATTTACTCATTGCAGACTGGGCTTGTTCAGGAAACGGCAGGGATCCTTATATCGTATTGAAACTGCTGACATCGTCAATTCATTCAGTCAGGTAAGGGAAGATCTTGATCTGATTCTTCATTCATCAAGTATGGTGGATGTGCTGAGGAAGTTAACTCCGCTTGAAGATCCCAGTAAGGCCATATTTAACCTCCTGCTAAGGTCTCTTGACAGGATATCTGCCGGAGAGCATGTTGATAATGTCCTCTTTTTTTATCAGATTCAGATACTCCACTTATCCGGACTTGGGCTTCGCTTCGACGGATGTGCGAAGTGTAACAGGATGGTCAGCAATTTGAAAGGGATTATTTCTGTGGCTGAAGGAGGACTACTTTGTCCTGTATGTGTCAATATGACGGGTGGCGGAGGGATACTGGCAAGCGGTGGAACCATTGCAGTTATGCGGAGATGGCAGACTATGGTCAGTAGTCACATTAACAGATTCAGGCTGGCGGATAATATAAAAAATGAGATCAGGGGCATACTTGCCCTGCACATAGGGCATGTAACAGGGAAGAAATTAATAGATATCGAGAGGTTTGGGTTTAAATCCGGTTAATTTATTGATTAGCTTCTCTATTTCCTGCAGCTTAAATGGTTTCTGGATGAAGGGTGTGGTTGTCTTTATATCCTGGGGGAGTCTTTCAAAGCTTGTATCTCCACCCATAGCAATTATCTTAACGCCGGCCTTTGTCCGGGTAATTGATCTCATGAGTTGAACGCAATTCATTCCAGGTATTTTAAGGTCAGTTATTACAACATTGACATTGTTATTGTGTAACACCTTTATAGCATCCGATTCTGTCATAACACAGTCAACTCTGAATTTATGCAGAGAGAGGAAACTCTTTAGTAAGGACCTCATTACGGGATCATCATCTATTACCAGGATATGTAATATTTCAGTCACAATCTCCCTTCATATATGTCGGATTAGCCAAATATTGCTCAGTTTATCTTGTGAGTATGACCGTATTTTAACCATACATGGTCAAGATTCGCTTGTCAAGACAAACATGTCAATATAAAAGTTGACTTCTTAAAACCCTTTGTTTTATTCTATGGGCTATGCTGATAGAAAAATATTATCTGACCCATCTTCCGTTTTCCTATATACCTGTTTGTTCATGGATGGACCCTGAGGAATTTATCTCCAGTTCTTCTAAGTTTGACGTTTCCAGGCTTTTGCGTTTGACTTTATTGTATGACGGCTCGCTTGTCAAATTTTTCCGTGCGTTATTCTTGTCTGATATTTCGGTAGATGTTACAGGACAGAATGGTGCAGGCATGGGTCTTGAAATGGCTAAATTCCTTGACGTAAAGGAAGGGACCACGTCTATCGTGAGAGATGCGTGGCTGAAGAAAGACGAGCAGAACCTGGTATATGCACATTCAGTGATTGATATTTCATCTATTTCTGATTCTTTAAAACGCGATATAAACAGGAAAAATAAACCGCTAGGCGTATTGCTCAGTGATTACAATATGCCGATCCTGCGGGACCAGTTATTTATCAGCCGGATAAAAAGTGATTATTTAGCGGGGCATTTTTCAACTATTGAAGATACCCTCTGGGCAAGGTGTTACCGCCTAAGGGTTTCTGATGGATTCAATGCAGCGATTATGGAAGTATTCTCACCGGATACATGGAAAAACTGAAGGCAGTCGCTGACCTGATACGCCTTGACAAACAGTATGGTACATTACTCCTCATGATGCCGGTCCTATGGTCGCTCGTCCTTGCCTCCGAGGGGAGGCCGTCGCTTAAACATATCTTTATATTTGTTTTCGGCTCTTTTATAATGCGCAGTGCCGGGTGTGTGATAAATGACATGGCTGACAGGAAGTTTGACAGATTTGTAGAGAGGACTAAAGACCGCCCTCTTGCTTCAGGAAGATTAAGGATGTCTGAGGCCGCGGCAGTTTTATTCATTCTACTGCTGATTGCACTTACCCTTGTCCTGAGCCTTAACAGGCTCAGCATTGCGCTGTCCCTGGTTGCCCTTTTACTGACAGGCGTTTACCCCTTCACGAAAAGGCTTGTTAATACCCCTCAGCTTTTTCTGGGCATGGCCTTCGGCTGGGGAGCCATTGTTGCATGGGGCGCTGTTCGTAATGAAGTGGCACTGCCTTCAATTCTGATTTTTCTTGCAACTATTTTCTGGGCAACAGGCTATGATACGATCTATGCCCTTATAGATATTGATGATGACATAAGGATTGGAGTCAAGTCTACTGCGATCCTTTTTGGTGGAAATACGTGGTTTGCCCTTGCCATAATCTTCCTGCTTACAATATTCACCCTGTTTGTTGTTGGGAGGATATCAAGACTTGGAAATATTTACCTGTTTTCCCTGTTCCTCATAACTGTAGGTTTTATGTATCAGGTGTTCCAGATAAAAAGAGGAGTTGAGCGGGAAGGACTGTTGCAGCTGTTCAAATCCCATGTCTGGATTGGAACTATTGTTCTTATTGGTATCGTATCTGATCTTCTGATAAGGAGTTATTATGCCATATAAAGATCTAAGAAATTTTCTGGATGTTTTGAAACAAAAGGGAGACCTTGTCCGGATTAAGACGGAGGTAAACACAAATTATGAGATTACAGAGATTCTGGAGAGACTGCTCTCCAGAGGCGGGCCTGCAGTCATATTTGAGAATGTGGAGGGCTGCAGCATTCCGGTTGTTGCCAATTTATATGGAACAGTTGGAAGGGTGGCCCTCGGACTCGGCTGTGATGAGGCGGGACTTGATGAGATAGGGACATTCCTTGCATACCTGCAGCAGCCTGAGCCTCCAAAGGGGATGATAGAGGCTATTAAGAAATTTCCATTTTTTGCCAAAGTAATGGGTCTTACTCCAAAGACGGTTAGCAAAGGTGTGTGTCAGGAGGTCGTTTTACAGGGGAATGATGTTGACCTGTCTAAATTCCCTGTAATGACATGCTGGCCTGGAGACGCCGGCCCGCTTATTACCTGGCCACTGGTCATTACACAGTCGCCATCAGGAGGACCATTCAATGTTGGTGTATACAGGCTGCAGGTGATTGGTAAGGACAGGGTGATTATGCGCTGGCTCAATACGCGTGGCGGGGCACATCATCATAGAGAATGGCTGGAGAAAAATGTCCCAATGCCTGTGTCTGTTGCGATAGGGTGTGAACCGGCAACTACCATAGCGGCAGTGACCCCTGTGCCGGAGAGGATGGGGGAGTTTCATTTTGCAGGGCTGCTCCGGAAAGAAGCGGTTGAGATTGTGAAATGCGTTACAAATGAACTGATGGTGCCGGCCTCAAGTGAGATAGTGCTTGAAGGAGAGATTATTCCCGGAGAAGAGGCGCCCGAGGGACCATTTGCAGATCACACCGGTTATTATAATGCAGAAGAGAAATTCCCGGTTATGAGGATTAAATGTATAACTCACAGGAATTCTCCGCTCTACTTATCAACTATAACAGGACGTCCACCTAAAGAGGATGCGATAATCGGACTCGCACTGACAAGGATATTCCTCCCTGTATTGAGAAATCAATTTCCGGAGATTGTGGACTTTCATCTTCCTATGGAGGCAGTATCATACCGCATTGCAATAGTTTCAATCAAGAAGGAATTCCCGGGACATGCCAAGAGGGTAATGATGGGGTTGTGGGGCTTTCTGAAACAGTTCTTATACACTAAATATGTGATCATTGTGGATAATGACATTGATGTCCGCAATTGGGATGATGTTATCTGGGCAATTTCAACCCGGGTAGATCCGGCCCGAGACACTGTAATGATAGAAAATACACCGTTTGATTATCTTGACTTTTCAACTCCCCTTCCGGAATTGGGCTCAAAGATGGGGATTGATGCCACGATGAAGTCATATCCAGAGGTTAACCGTGCATGGGGTAAGAAGATCGAGATGCCAGCAGAGATCAGGGAACTGGTTGACAGGAAATGGTCATCTTACGGTATTCCAGGCTAATTCTCATGATTCATGATTCACAAACGAGGGGCATGAAAATCCCCCTTAATCCCCCTTTTTCAAAGGGGGAAATAAGGTGCCCCGATTTAATGGGGAGAATAAGGTACCCCCGTGTCAAAGGGCAAAATAAAGTTCCCCCCTTTAGAAAAGGGGGGAAGGGGGGATTTGAAAGGTTATTATTGCATTGCCTCGTAAACCTTACCTACAATCTTTGCAGAAGGTTTAATTGTCTTTTCCCCTTCGTGCCAGTTTGCAGGACATACTTCATCCGGATGGCCTGAAAGGTACAAATTAGCCTGCATCTTCCTTAAAAGCTCATCAGCATTCCTTCCGACGTTATAGAAATTAACCTCTGATGCAACCAGTTTCCCGTCGGGATTGATGATAAATGTACCTCTCAGTGCGAGACCGGTGCCTTCATCATATACACCGAACAACCTGGAAACCTTACCTGTCGGGTCAGCGCCCATAAGATATTTGACATTGGCAAGAAGCTTTTCTGACTGCTGCCATGCCATATGGGAGAACTTGGTGTCTGTGCTTACAGAGATGACATCGCAGCCAAGGTCTTTGAGCTGCTTTTGTTTATCAGCAAGATCATCCAGCTCAGTAGGGCAGACAAATGTAAAATCTGCCGGATAGAAGAACAGTATGGTCCATGACCTCCTTGCCTTGATCTCATCAAGTGTAATCTTTCCAAAGTCACTCTTATTAGGGTCGAAAACCTCCATCTCAAAACCTGGTACAACCTGTCCTATGGATAAACATTCTGACATTTTTACTTCCTCCTTTTAAATAGTGCTGATTGTCTGTTAATATTAATTGAAACTTAATCACAAGGTGATCAACTTAAAGTAATTATAATAAAATGAAATCACCCCCTTTCACCTTTCTGGCAACTCCTGCAAACACCACGGAAGTCCACATGGGCGCCAACTGCCCTGATCTCCCGGGACACATTTGCAGGGAGCTTCAATATTTCTGAATAGTCCTCAAAGACATCCCAAATCTTATTACACTTAATGCATACAACATGATGATGCTGTTCTGTATTAGGGTCATAATGCCTCCTCAGGGGATCAATCGTGATCTCCATCACATCCCCATGGTCCTTCAGGGTCTGCAGGGTATTATATACGGTAGCAAAGGACAAAGTAGGGTAATGCCTCCTGACATCCCTGTAAATGTCATCTGCCGTCGGATGGCTGGTATTTCCATCAAGGTATTTCAGTATCGCAATCCTCTGAGGAGTCAGCCTTATTCCGGTATCTTTATATTTAGCAATTATCTTTTCCATATGCAATCTAAAATATAATTATTACAATCTAATAATCATTCTAATGTAGTCTTACTTGATTGTCAAGAAAATAATTATATTGAAAAGGCAGGATATAGCCGCAGGAATTTATTATGGATTGGTATGAAAATACTTATGATTGTCAGAGAATACATTCTGATGAGGAGTTGAAAGAATTACTCAGATTTACACTGGAGCAGATTTTAGAATGGCTTGAAGGCGTTATGATTTTTGTATGGGAGGCAAAGAAGTGATAACTCAGGGTAGTGTTCTAAAAACCTTCCTAAAACTTATAAGACATGCCCGCCTCTAAAATATTATCTCTGTGGTTATAAACATCAAAGTTGGAATTTCTTGTAGTATAACCATAGCGCAGGTCTGCAAAAGGTTATTATGGTCCGACCCCGATTATATTATCAGATAACTAAAAAAATATTAAAGGCTTAGAGCCACTCTGATTGCATCATCCAATTGCTGAGTATTTTCAGCAGAAAGCAAGCCTACATAATGAGATAGAAATGTCTTTGGAATACTGACAAGTTCATCACAGTGAATACTGCTTTCGTGCTTTAACCCTTCTTCAATCCCCACCCTTACCTGTGTAGATAATCCGTCATAACTCGAATAAATAGGTGCACAAATTACTGTAGAATACTTCGAATCAATAAGCACTTGACGACTCACTATAACAAATACACGATATTTTTTTTGGTCATGAGAAGTCCCCTTATATACACGATAAAGTTCCCCTCTCCTCATAAATTTACCTGATAAGACAGGACATCCTCTGCCTCCCTGTTAAGCTTATCAGCTTTCTTATTAAGTATATTGAGGTCTTCTAAATCCCTTTTTCTTTCTGTTTGTCTTTTAATAAAATCCCTTACCGCCTCCTCAATGAATTCCGACCTATTTTTCTGTTCGCTAAATAGTTCATCAATGCTTTTAATCAGTTCTTCTGAAATGGTTATGGATGTCTTCACTTTCATACTACCAAAATACTACCTTTATCTTGTAATGTCAAGTATTTTATATTCTTTATAATCTTCCCACCCACGATTTCCTTGTATATCCCGGCTTGTGATAGGGAGACAATCCAAATCGGGATGACTATCATCATTACCCACAGGTAATCCCGTAAGGGCGGGAGCTTATGTAAAGAGTCTAATATTGCAGAAGGATAGCCCTGAATATTGGCCCTCAGGAAATAGGCCAATAAAAATGCGGCTCCTATCACAAGGGAGTCAGCCACAATTGCTATCTTGTGGACAAGTTGTTTCTATTCTTTAAGCATTGATTATGAATTACGTATTAACAGGAAAAGGAGCGTCTTTTTCTGCAAATTCTGCGGTAGCTTTAGCCATCTGCAGGAATGATTTGTTAGATGCTGTCTATTCTCTTTTTTATTAAATCAGGTCTTCTCTTACCATGAATTACAGCAAGGATTATTATCTCTTCCTCCTCTGCAAGATAAATGATTTTGTATGGGAACCTTTTGACAAGATGTTTTCTTGTTTCTTTATATTCTATTGGATTAATTATGGGATTTCTACTGATGAAGTTGATTCCCGCATCAACCTGCAAAAGGAAGTCATAGCCTAACCCTATCCTCTTATCTTCATACCAGGAAAAGGCTTCCTTTAGATCATCTTCGGCTTCAGGCCTGACAATGACCTTATACTTCATTACCTGCCCACTATCCTTTTATAAACATCCTTCCATGGAGAGCCTACATCAGGGTTTCTATGATATGCCTCCAATCGTTCATCAATTATTCTTTTTTCATCTTCTGTTAATTCAATAGCCTCTGCTTCTGTGGCTATAGTATCCCAAATATCCTCTACCAGTTGGATTCTCTCTGGTATTGACAATGCAATAGTATCTGTAGCTGTTATTTTGATCATAATTATATCCCCCTTGCCTTGTTTGTTTTGCACCTGTTATCTATTTTAGCAAAATTTTGCAAATCTTTCATTTATATCGCTACAACCCTCTTATACACCTCCAGAGTCTTCTTTGCAATCCTGCCCCAGTTGAACTCCGTCTCCAGCCGCCTTAACCTCTCATTCCTTACCCTCTCCCTCAGGGAGAGGGTAGGGGAGAGGGTGGGGATATTCGAGTGAAGAATTGAAGGAATTACTCAGATTTACACCGGAGCGGATATTGGAATGGCTTGAAGGCGTTATGATTTTTGTATGGGAGGCAAAGAAGCGATAACTCAGGGTAGTGTTCTAAAAACCTGCCTAAAACTTATAAGACATGCCCGCCTCTAAAATATTATCTCTGTAGTTATAAATATCGAAGCTGGAATCTCTTGTAGTATAACTGTAGCGCAGGTCTGCAGCAAGACTTCTCACTGGAGACCAGGTTATCCCTGTCCTGAACTCCTTAAACCTGTCTTTTCTTGCAGGCGCACTATTATCAGTCACTATATTGCTATCACCCTTGAAGGTTTTTGTGGAGGCGCCGCCGTAAATGGACACATCTATCTTTGCTGCCGGTTTGTACATTAACCCCAGACCTATGGAATCATTAACGCTGTAAATCTGATCGAGAAAAATCTCCTCGTACAGACTCCTCTCCGCAGCAAGAGATAAGGTCAATTTCCCTGTCATACCGTAATTGACCCCGGCTTTACCAACGACGCCTTCAAAGTCCCTCCCACTGTTCTCCCTGAGCCCTTTCCATAAATACCCGGTGTTGAAAGATAATAATGTCACGGGGCTGATCCCCATTTTGAATCCAGCCCTAACACTCTCTCCAATACTATCGTTATTAACCTGACTCCCCCCAATGGACTGAGTTATATCATAGTCAATGATGTTCCTCTCATAATGGATATCAAATCCGGTATCAGGAGATGAGGAATATGATACGCCTCCTGAATAAACACTCCTCGTGTACTCCCTGCTATCTAGCCCGGAAAGGGAGAAGTCCACCGTCTCCCGGTTCAGGGCAGTATGGATCCCGACGCCTGACGGGAGGTTGTAGGCGAGCGATATTCCGGCAGCCTTAGTCGTCCGTTCATTTTTCTCCTGAGTCCGGTAGTTCTCCTTAGGCTCTGCCAACCTGCTATAGCCTCCGGTTATCTTTGCACTGATACGGTCAAAAACCTTCAGGGAAAGGTCCCCCCTGACATCGTCCTGCCCGGAATCCTGATTAGTGTAATGACCATATCGCAGGAAATCCTTCCTCAACAGGACACCTAATCCCTGCCTGCTCCATCTGTAATCCAGCCCCATCCCGAGGCTATATATCGTCAGGTGATCAGCGAGTTGGTCATCCCCAATACTGCTCTTCAACTGCCCTTCATCCCTGACCCTGAATATATTGTTGTCATAGACCTCTCTTACAGAAAGGTAAGGTCTGATCCGATCACCGAGGAGCCCTGCCAGGGCGCTGCCATCTAAATAAGTAAACGAGGCCAGGACAGCAGTCAACAGGAAAATGGTTATTCTTTTTAACAACCATTCCCCTTGAATACGGCAAGGATTGTCTTAGTGAATATCCTCGCATCGAGGTAGAGAGACCAGTTGTCAATATATGCAAGGTCCTGCCTCATCCATCCATCAAAGTCTGTATCACTTCGTGCAACCACCTCGTGGATACATGCTATCCCCGGGCGCAGACTCAATCGCCTCCGCTGCCACCGGTCATATCTTTTTACCTCGGCAGGGAGCGGGGGTCTTGGCCCGATGAGTGACATATCTCCCATGAGAACATTCAAAAGCTGGGGGAGCTCATCCAGACTGGTCTTTCTAAGCACACTCCCAATCCTGGTTATTCGCGGGTCTTTCTGCATCTTGAACACAGGACCATTGCGTTCATTAAATTTCATCAACTCATTCAATCTTTCTTCAGCATCTGTTGCCATTGTCCTGAACTTGTAGATTCTAAAACCCCGTCCGTTAAGACCGCACCTCGTCTGCCTGAAGAATACAGGCCCTTTAGAGGTCATCTTTATGATCAGGGAGAGTATAAGGAATAGCGGTGAAAGCAGGATAAGTCCGCATGCAGAGACCACGACATCTGTTAAACGTTTTAAGGCAAGATGCCAGATATTAAATGGAACCGCGTTAAAAGTTAATAATGGCAACCCGTGCATCTCCGTAACAACCGGTCTCGCAATATCCGTGTTAAAGAAGTCTATGGCCACGGTCGCCTTTACCCCCACCTCTTCACATATCTTAAGATAATCCTCGAGACTGCTCAGCCACCTTCTCGGCAGTATGAACATAACTTCATCCACAACATTTTCATCGAGTATACGGGAAATATCATTAAATGAACCTATTACCCTGTGGTCTTCAACCGTCATCCCGACCCTGTCCTCTTCATCAATAAGGCCGAGTATCTTTAAACCCCAGTGCGGATGTGCCTTGATGATACTGATAAAATTCTTTGCCCTCTCACCCGTACCCACAATGAGGATGACCCTGTAGTTATATCCCTTTCGCCTTATGTAGCGCAGAGTGGCGAGTGCAGTGATCTTCTCCGCAGACAACATAATGAAAGTACAGATAAACAGGATTATAATAAATGTCCTGGACTGGACATCCAACTTCAGTAAGAAGGCAAATGCGGTAAAGATAAGTATGGCAAGTAGAGAGGCATCAAAGATGCTCCATAATACATTTCCATAACTCTTCTCCCTGATTTCCTTGTATATCCCGGCTTGTGATAGGGAGACAATCCAAATCGGGATGACTATCATCATTATCCACAGGTAATCCCGTAAGAGCGGGAGCTTATGTAATGAGTCTAATATTGCAGAAGGATAGCCCTGAATATTGGCCCTCAGGAAATAGGCCAATAAAAATGCGGCTCCTATCACAAGGGAGTCAGCCACAATTGCTATCTTGTGGACAAGTTGTTTCTCTTCTTTAAGCATTGATTATGATTAAATGAAGACGTTCGTGAGCCCTAATGCCTTCCGGTATACCCTTAGCGTCCTCTCTGCGATGCTGTCCCAGTTGAACTCAGTTTTCAGCATCTTCAGCCTCTCACTTGTTACCTTCTCCCCGCGCGGGAGAGGGCAGGGGGCTTTTATAAATAACTCCATCTTACCGGCCAGCCCAGCTACATCCCCGGGTTTAAACGTCTCCTCTTCTGATACGAGTTCCATATTGGCCGGAATAGAACTGGCAATTACTGGAAGCCCATAGCTCATTGCCTCGAGCAACACAATTGGCAGCCCCTCATGGTAGGAGGGTAGAACAAAGAGCCCGGCATTTGAGTAGAGCTCTCTCAACACATCACCCTTTATAAAGCCGGTCATTATGACTCGTGGGTCTTTAGAAGCCTTAACCTTCAGGTTCCTGCTATAATTATCTTCATGGTCTGCGTCCCCGGCGATAACCAGCTTCCAGTCTCCGGATAGATCCGGCGACAATCTTTGAAATGCCTCTATCAGATCATGAAATCACTTTTCAGGTACAAGGCGCCCGACTGCAAATATATATTGGCATGGAGTTAACCCGTATTTAGTGACAATGTTGTCAGGTGGGAGTTTCTCAGGGAAGTCAACGCCATTAGGGATATACGTGGAGTCCCTGTCATACTTTTTTCTAATCAGTCCCTGTATATGCCTTGAGACTACAATAAGTTCAGGACTGTACCTTGCCCCTGCGCCTTCTCCAAGCCTCAACATACTTTTAGCAACATGCCCCCATTTCTGCCTGTCATAATCCGGCCCATGGTTAGTGGCAACAACATTAAGCCTCAGAAGTCTTGCTAACGGTACGAGGAGCGATGGGCCTACCGCATGGATATGGACAAGGTCATACTTACTC